>PWGH01000142.1 GCA_003555285.1 Thioalkalivibrio sp. | reverse complement strand
GCTGATGCGGGTGTACTACAAGCCCTACATGAACTGGGTCTGGGCCGGCGTGGTGCTGATGGGTCTGGGCGGATTCCTGGCCGCGACCGACCGCCGCTACCGGCTGCGCGTGCGGCGTGAAGAGGACCTGCCCGATGCGGACGGGGCCGCCGGCAAGGCCGCGCCGGCTTCGGTGTAGGGGCACTCGATGCGGATGCGTACGTTTCTTACGGTCCTTCCCGTGCTGGTTCTGGTGGGCCTGGTCGGTGCGCTTGCCGGGGGGCTGGTCTGGAACATCGGCAACGTGCCGGAGCCCCTGGTCGGCCGGGAAGCCCCGGACTTCGACCTGCCGCAGCTGCAGAATCCTGAGGCCCGTTTCACGCGGGCCGACCTGCTCGGCCAGCCGGTGCTGGTCAATGTCTGGGCCTCCTGGTGCAGCACCTGTCGGCAGGAACGCGGCACCCTGGTCGAGTTGGATCGGCTTGGCATCCCGGTCTTCGGGTTGAACTTCCGGGACGACCGGGACCAGGCGCTGGCCTACCTGGAGGGGGCCGCGAATCCCTTTGCCACCGTTGGTTACGACCCCCGCGGCCGCACCAGCGCGGAGTGGGGCGCCCACGCCACCCCCGTGACCTTTCTGGTCGACCGGCATGGCACGGTGCGTTTCAAGCACGTCGGGCCCCTGCACAGCGACCTCCTGAACCGGCATCTGATCCCGCTGTACCGGCAATTGGAGGTCGAGTCCTGAGCCGGTCCCGGCTGTGGGTTCCGGCAGCATGACGAAGCACCGCCGAGCAAACGGCCGATCCGCTATCCCCTTCCCGATTCATGGAGCCCGGAATGACCCTGTTCTATAGCCTCGCCATTGCGTTGATGGCCCTGGCCCTTGCCTTCGTCTTCGTGCCGCTGATTCGCCCGCGCCCCAGCATCGATCGGCCGGTGGGAGCATCTCAAGCCGCCACCGGCCTGTCGGTCTACCGCAGTCAGTTGGCGGAATTGGATGCCGATCGCCAGAATAATGTGATTTCCGAGGCCCAGTACACGGCGGCCCGCCTGGATCTGCAGCGCAGCCTGCTGGAGATGTCCGACAATGAGAGGGTGCGGGGTCCTGCCCATGGTTCCTGGCGCTGGCCGGCGGGCGTCGGCGCCATGGTGGTCCTGCCGGTGCTGGCCGTACTGATCTATCAGGGCCTGGGTGGCGGACCGATGGCGCTGGATCCGCCCCGGCACAGTGCGCCACAGGCCTCGGCAGCCGACACGCCGGACGATCGGGCGCTGATCATCGCCACCCTGCGCGAGCGGCTGGCGCAAGCGCCGGACGACCCGGTCGGCTGGGCCCTGCTCGGGCGGGTCCATCAAGCGCAGGGACAGACCCAGGCGGCGGTGGAGGCCTATGCCCGGTCAATCGAGCATGGGGGCAACCACGATGCGGACGTTCTGATCGAATACGCCGATGTCCTCGGGTCCCTGCGCAACGGCAATCTGCAGGGCCGGCCCCTCGAGTTGATTCAGCGCGCGCTGGAGATCGACCCGAATCACGTGACCGGACTCTGGCTGGCTGGCACCGCCGCCTTGCGCGCGGGTGATTATCCGGCGGCCCGTCGGCACTGGCAGCGGCTGGCCGACCGCCTTTCCCCGCAATCGGAAACCGGTGCGATCATCCAGGCGAACCTCGCCGAGGTGGATCGGTTGATCGCCGCGCAGGGGATGGAGGCCGGCCCTGAGGCCCGGTAAGCAACCCCTGGATCTGAAGTGCCGACGCGAGGACCTGCTGCGGCAGTTCCAGCCGTTCCTGTGGGACGTTGGGTCTTTACCGGCGCGCTGAACACGTGTCGAGCGCGGTCCATTTGCTCTCCTCCGGTGTTTCCGTGCCAGGCCGCGGGGCGACGGTCAGGCGCCCGCGCCCGGCCGCTGTGCCGGGATCTCGTCGCCGTATCGGTGTGGCTCCTGCCGGAAGTAGTGCGCCAGGTGCCGATAGACCGCGGGCATCTCCGCGCGCAGGTGGGCGGGCGCGAAGAAGAAGTACTCACAGGCCACGGCCAGGAATTCCGCCGGATCGGTCGCCGCATAGGGGTCGAGGGTGGGCTCCTCGTCGCGTTCGACTTCCCGGCACAGCCGCGCGTAGGCCGCGCTGAAGACCGCGGTCCAGTCCTGGGGCGGCAGATCTTCGGGGAGCGGCGGAAAGCCGTTGACCTCGCCGTTTGCGGCGTCCAGCGTGTGCGTCATCTCGTGGACGATCACCGCGCCATCGGTGCACACATCGGCCCAGGACAGCACAACCGGCCCCCGTTCCCAGGCCTCGCCGGCCTGCGGCACCACCGCAGAATGCGCGACCCCGGCCTCGTCGACCCATTCCTGGGTCGGGGCAAAGGTGTCGGGATAGACGACCAGCGTCTTCCAGTTGCGGTAGCTCGCGATGCCCAGATGCAGGATCGGCAGGCAGGCATAGGCGGCGATCAGTTGCTGCTGCCAAGCGGCCAGATCCAGGCCGATGCCGACGAAGGTCTTGCGCGCCAGGAACTCCCCGATGCGTTCCCGCAGCAGGGTGGCCTCTGGCGGGGTCAGATAGCCGATGAACGGCACCTCCTGTTGCAGGGCTACCCATTCGTCGTCGTCCAGGCGCACGGGAACCGGCCCGGCCAGGCCTAGAGACCGCCTGACGGCGTGAAGCAGCGAGTGCAGCGTCGGGAACATGGAGCACACTGTATTACATCCTTCGCAGAACTAAAGCCGGGGGCTCTCGCGTACGTTCGGTGAACCGGGGCAGGAAGAAAGCCACTGGGTGAATGCCCCGGGACCACCGACCCGGCCTTCGGTGGGGGCGCCCAGAATGGCCGGCCGGCGCGGGTATTCGGTGCGCCGCGCCGCCGGCCCTGATGCGCTTTGGCCGTCCGGTGCCGCGATCCATCCACACCCTTCCCGACGGCCAATGTGACCGCGGGCGGCGGTTGCGGTATGTTTCCGCCTCCGCGCGACTGGGAAGGGTAGGCAAGAGTGACGATTCCGGACGGTGATCTCCAGCAACTGATGCATCGGCTCGGCGAGCGGTTGGCGCCGTCGCTGCTGCGGGGCCGTATCGGCCTGGAGAAGGAGACCTTGCGGGTCGAGGCGGCCGGTTCGATCGCGCAGACGCCGCATCCGATCGCGTTGGGCTCGGCGCTGACCCATCCCTACATCACCACCGATTATTCGGAGGCTTTGCTGGAACTGGTCACGCCGCCCTTCGATGACGTGCGCGAAACCCTGGGTTTTCTGCAGGACCTGCAGGCCTTTGCCACCGCCCGTATCGGCGATGAACTCCTGTGGGCGACGAGCATGCCCTGTGCGATGGGCAGCGAGGACAGCATTCCGGTGGCGCGGTACGGGCACTCGAATGCCGGGCGCATGAAGACCGTCTACCGCATCGGACTCGGGCACCGCTACGGCCGGCGGATGCAGGTGATCGCGGGGGTGCACTTCAACTACTCGCCGCAACCGGCGCTGTGGCCGGCGCTCGCCGGACTGCAGGGGAAGACCGACGGCCGCGACTTTCGCGATCGGGCGATGATGGGCATGATCCGCAACCTGCTGCGCTTCGGCTGGATGGTGCCCTACCTGTTCGGGGCCTCGCCGGCGGTGTGCAATTCCTTCCTCGATGGCCGCGGGGCGCGGCTCGAGGACTTCGATGACGATAGCAGCTACCTGCCGATGGCGACCAGCCTGCGCATGGGCGATATCGGCTACACGAATCGCAAGGAGGCCGATACCGGAATCAAGGCCAACTACAACTCGCTGACCGAATACGTCGACAGCCTGCGGTGTGCGATCAGCACCGAGAGCCCCGAATGGGCGCGCCTCGGAGTCAAGGTCGACGGCGAATACCGGCAGCTGAACGCGAACATCCTGCAGATCGAGAACGAGTACTACAGCTCGGTGCGCCCGAAGCAGCCGCTGGAACGCTTCGAGAAGCCCACCGATGCCCTGGACGCGCGCGGCGTGGCCTATGTCGAACTGCGCTCGGTCGATGTGAACGCGCAGCAGCCCCTGGGCGTGGACGAGAGCCAGCTGCGCTTTCTGGAGGCCTTTTGCCTCACCGCCCTGCTCCTGCCGAGCGGCCCTTTGTCCGAGGCCGCGATGGCGGACATCGACGCCAACCTGCTCGCGGTCGCCCATCATGGGCGCGAGCCGGGCCTGATCCTGCAGTGCGAACGGGGTCCGATGCCGCTGCAGGCGCTCGCCCGCGAGCTCCTCACCCGGATGGGGCCGGTGGCTGCGATGCTGGATCAGGATCTGCCGGGGGATCCCTACCGCCGTTCGCTGAGCGAGCAATGGGGCAAGGTCGAGCAGCCGTCACTGACCCCCTCGGCCCGTATGCTGGAGGACATGATGGCGCGGGAGGAGGGCTTCTACCGCTATGCCCGACGGCTGTCCCAGCAGCACCGCGAGGCCTTTCGCAGCAATTGTCCGCTGCCCCGGGAGGCCGAGTTGACCGCGTTGGCCCGGCAGTCGCTGGCCGAACAGGCGATGCTGGAGGCCAGCGATTGCTACGACTTCGACGGCTTCCTGCGCCGCTATCAGGACGGCAGCCTGGTCGGTACCTAGGAGCCGGTCGGACCCGCCGCCGAAACGGCCCGCCCCGTTTGGGTCTGCCCGCTGTCGGCACTTCCGCCATCAGTACGCACGGGATTGGATGAGCCGCGAAGCGGCCGTCGCGTCGGCCTGCAGACGAGCAGCCCCCCGTCTGGCGTCGGCTGTGTGGCCCTGCGTATCATGACGGCTGCCACGCCCAACCCGTGGCGCCCGGTCAAAGGGGCCGCGCGGGATTGTCATCACGGCCGGCATTACGATCGGGGGAATTTTTGTGCTCCGGCCGCGGTCTGCCCCAGAGGGTGTGGGATTGCCTTCGTGCCCGAGACTCGCTGATTCGTTCCGCCCGAAGGGGCATCCTACCCATGCACGCCCTGCGTCGCCATCCCGAGAATGCTGCTGATGCCCGTCCTGAACCCGCCCCCGATTCCCGCCGTAGCCGTCCCGATATGCCGCTGATATCCATCCCGATGCCCGCCGCCGCGATGCCGTTGCCGACCGCTTTCACGGTCTTGCTGCGGTGAAGACCTTCCTGATCCTGGTACTGATCGTGTTGCTGGCCGGCGGCGGTCTCTGGTTCTGGTCCGAACAGGAGTCGGGGGCGAGTCCGGCACCCGCCGCGGCCGGCACCGAGGCCGACCGGCGGATTCCGGTTCGGGTGGCCGAGATTCGCCCGCAGCGCTTCGAGACCGTGCTCGAATCGCTGGGCACCGCACAGGCCAACGAGTCGGTGACCATCACCGCCTCAGTGACCGCCAATGTCGCCGAGATCGGTTTTCGGGATGGCGACGAGGTCGTCGCGGGCCAGGTGTTGGTGCGGCTGGCCTCGGCCGAGGAGCTGGCCGATCAGCGCGAGGCCCAGGGCATGCTCAGCGAGCAGCGCCGGGAACTGGACCGCATCCGTGGGCTGGCCGCTGACGGCCTGGTTCCGCGCCAGCAGGTGGATCAGCAGCGCTCGCGGGTCGAGGAGGCCGAGGCGCGCCTCGAGGCCGTGCAGGCGCGCCTGTCCGACCGGCTGATCCGGGCGCCGTTCAGCGGCGTGCTGGGGTTGCGCCGGGTCAGTATCGGCTCGCTGGTCAGTCCCGGCACGGCGGTGGCCGAGCTCGACGACATCGCGGTGATCAAGGTCGACTTCACCGTCTCCGAGCAGTACCTGGGCGCGATCCGGCGTGGGATGCCGATCGAGGCGAGGAGCGTGGCCTTCCGGGGTCGCGCCTACACGGGCGAGATCACCGCCATCAGCACCCGAGTGGATGTGGCAACCCGCACGCTGACCGTGCGCGCCGAGATCGACAACACCGCGCGTGAACTGCGCCCCGGCATGCTGCTGACGACGCGTCTGCCGCTGGATCCGGCCGAGCGGCTGGCCGTGCCCGAAGGCGCGCTGGTGGCCACCGCGGATCAGCAGTTCGTGTTCGTGGTGTCGGACGAGGGCCGGGTGCGCCGCCAGGAGGTGCGCATCGGGCGCCGGCAGCCGGGCATTGCCGAGGTGCTGGACGGCCTCGTTGAGGGCGATTCGGTGGTCAGCGAGGGGACCTTGCGGGTGCGTGAGGGCAGTACCGTACGGGTGCTGACCGAGGAGCGCCAAAAAACGCCGGAGGATGCCCCCGCATGATCATCTCCGACATCGCCAACCGACGGCCGGTGCTGGCGGTGGTGTTCAACCTGTTGCTCGTCACCTTCGGCCTGATCGCCTACCAGCAGCTGCCGCTGCGCGAATACCCCGACATCGATCCGCCGATCGTCACGGTCCAGACCGGCTATCCGGGGGCCAATGCCGAGATCATCGAACGCGAGGTGACCCAGCGCCTCGAGGACCGCATCGCCGGCATCGAGGGCATCCGCTACATCCAGTCGTCGAGCCGGGACGGGCGTTCGTCGATCACCGTCGAGTTCAACCTGAACCGCGACATCGATGCCGCCGCGAACGACATCCGCGAGGCCGTCTCCCGCGTGGTGCGCTTCCTGCCCGACGAGGTCGACGCGCCGCAGGTCACCAAGGCCGATGCCGACGCGGACCCGGTGCTGTGGATGAACCTGTCCAGCACCACGCTGAACGACCTGGAACTGGCGGATTATGCGCGCCGTTATCTGGTCGATCGCCTGTCGGTGGTCGACGGCGTCGCGCTGGTGCGCGTGGGCGGAGGCAAGCGCTATGCGATGCGGATCTGGGTCGATCGCGAGGCGCTGGCGGCGCGCAACCTGACCGTCGTCGACATCGAGGAGGCCCTGCGTCGGGAGAATGTCGAGCTGCCGGCCGGGCGCATCGACTCCCAGGATCGCGAATTCAAGGTGCGGGTGGACCGGTCCTACCGCAGCGCCGAGGACTTTGCCGGCCTGGTGATCCGGCGCGCCGACAACACCCACCTGGTGCGCCTGGGCGAGGTCGCCGAAGTCATGGTGGGTTCGGACTCCGAACGCACCGAGTTCCGCGGCAACGGCGACGACATGGTCGGGCTCGGCATCATCCGCCAGGCCAACGCCAACGTGCTCGATGTCGCCAGGGGCGCCAGGCAGGTCGCGCAGGACCTCCAGGGCCAGTTGCCGGAGGGCACCTCGCTGGTGGTGACCTACGACCGCTCGGTCTTCATCGAGGGCGCGATCCGCGAGGTCTACATCACCCTCGGGGTCGCGACCGGCGCGGTGGTGCTGGTGATCTTCCTGTTTCTTGGCAGCTGGCGGGCGACGCTGATTCCGGCCGTCACCGTGCCGGTGGCGATCACCGCGGCGTTCATCGGGATCAACCTGCTCGGGTTCTCGGTGAACCTGCTGACGCTGCTCGCGCTGGTGCTCGCGATCGGGCTGGTGGTCGACGATGCGATCGTGATGCTGGAGAACATCCATCGCCGGATCGAGCGCGGCGAACCCGGGGTGCTCGCGGCCTACCGCGGCGCGCGCCAGGTCGGCTTTGCCATCGTCGCGACGACCTCGGTGCTGGTCGCGGTCTTCGTGCCGCTGGCCTTTTTGAGCGGCACCGTTGGGCGGCTGTTCACTGAATTCGCGCTGGCGATCGCGATTGCGGTGGTGTTCTCGAGCATCGTCGCGCTGACGCTGGCGCCGGTGCTCGCGGGACGCCTGATGCACAAGGGCGACGATGAGAAGGGCCTGGCGCGGATCATCGGCCGCGGCTTTGCCGGCCTGGAACACGGCTACACGCGGCTGCTGCAGCGCAGCCTGCCGTATTCCTGGGGTGTGGTCCCGATCCTGCTGTTGACGCTTGCGGGGGGCTGGTGGCTGTTCAGCGAGATTCCCGAGGAATTCGCCCCGCGCGAGGACCGGGGCGCCTTCTTCGTGCTGGTGCAGGGGCCGGAAGGTGCGAGCTTCGAGTACATGCGCGAACAGATGGCCGAGGTCGAGCGGCGCATGCTGCCGATGACCGAAGACGGCGGCGACATGCGTCGGATCCTGGTGCGCACCCCGCGCTCCTTCGGCAATGCCGAGGTGGTCAACAACGGTTTTGTCATCACCATCCTCGAGCACTGGAACGACCGGGAACGCTCGGCGAACGAGGTGATGGCCGAGGTCAACCGCACGCTCGGCGAGATGCCCGGCATCCGCGCCAATGCGGTGATGCGCCAGGGCCTGTCGGGCGGACGCAGCGGCCCGCCGGTGCAGCTGGCGATCACCGGTCCGGACTATGCCGAACTCGAGCGCTGGGGGCAGGCGCTGCTCGAGCGGGCCGAATCGATCCCGGGGCTCACGCGCCTGGATCTCGACTACAAGCCGACGCAGCCGCAGGTGTCGATCCAGGTCGACCGCGATCGCGCCGCCGATCTCGGGGTCTCGCTGAGCACCATCGGCCGAACGCTGGACGTGATGCTGGGCGGGCGCAACGTGACCACCTACATCGATCGCGGCGAGGAATACGACGTGATCATCGAGGGGCGTTCGGATCAGCGCCGCACGCCCGGCGACATCGCGAACCTGTACGTGCGTTCCGATACCAGCGGCTCGCTGATCCCCCTGTCCAGCCTGGTGACCTACGACGAGGTCGCCGGGGCCGGTTCGCTCGAGCGCTACAACCGGGCGCGGGCCGTGACGCTGAGTGCCGCGTTGGTGGACGGCTATACGCTGGGCGAGGCGCTGAATGCGCTGGACGCCGCAGCCGCCGAGGTCCTGCCGCCCGAGGCCCGGATCGAATACAAGGGCGAATCGCTGGATCTGCGCGACGGCGCGCAGGCAGTGCTGTTCATCTTCGTGTTGGCGCTGCTGGTGGTGTATCTGGTGCTCGCGGCGCAGTTCGAGAGCTTCGTGCACCCTTTCGTGATCATGCTGACCGTGCCGCTGGCGGTCACCGGCGCGCTGTTGGGGCTGTACCTGACCGGGCAGACACTGAACATCTACAGCCAGATCGGCATGGTGATGCTGATCGGGCTGGCGGCGAAGAACGGCATCCTGATCGTCGAATTCGCGAACCAGCTGCGCGACCACGGACGCGCGTTCAACGAGGCGATCATCGAGGCGGCGGGCATGCGCCTGCGCCCGGTGCTGATGACCGCGTTGACCACCGTGGCCGGCGCGCTGCCGCTGATTCTGGCCACCGGACCCGGGGCGGAGACCCGTTTCGTGATCGGGGTCGCGGTGTTTTCCGGCGTGCTGTTCGCCACCGCCTTCACGTTGTTCGTGATTCCCGCGGCCTATGGTCTGCTGGCGCGCGGGACCGAGTCGCCGCAGGCCACGAGCCGGCGTATCGCAGGCCTGGATCAGGGCATCGAGGACGTCGACCGTGCTCGTGAAGGCGGTGCGGCCTAGGGGCTGAGACGGTTTCGCCTGACGCTTCCCCCGCGCCGGATCGACGGCCCGGCGCGGGCGTGGCCGCTAGTCGGGCTCGAAGGCCAGGATCGCGGAGTTGATGCAATAGCGCAGCCCGGTGGGCGGCGGGCCGTCGGGGAACACATGGCCCAGGTGGGCGCCGCACTGGCCGCAGCGGACTTCGGTGCGCACCATGCCGTGGCTGGTATCGCGATGTTCGTCGACGGCCTCGGCCGTCGCGGGGCGGGTGTAGCTCGGCCAACCCGAACCCGAATCGAACTTGTCCTGCGAGCGGAAGAGCTCGGTGTTGCAGGCCGCGCACCGGTAGCGGCCCGATGCCTTGTGATCGTGATAGGCCCCGGTAAAGGCCGGCTCGGTGCCCCCCTGGGCGATGCGAACCTGTTCCGGCGTCAGTGTCTGCTTCCATTGGGTATCGGAGGGATGGTCGTCCTGGGACATGTGGGGCTCCTTCCTCGGGTGGAGGCTGCGGCTGGCTGCATGCCGCGCCGTTGTGTATGGTTAGCCGGTTACGGGATCGCGCCGCGGGATCGCCTCCAGCGGGATTCCGCAGCGCGATCCTTGGGCGATGGGCAGTCCCCTCGAACGCGTTCGAGGGGACTGGGGTCAGTCTACCCGCTATCCAAGGGGGTGCTTTGATCCCACCGAATCGGCGAGGAGAAACGTGAAGAAGACCCAGAGCAAGGCACGGGCGGGGGAGGGGTTGTATCTGGTCCTGGTGAGCGTGCATGGCCTCATTCGTGGACACAATCTGGAATTGGGCCGCGATGCCGATACCGGCGGGCAGACCCTGTATGTGGTCGAACTCACCCGGGCCCTGGCCCGGCACCCGGAGGTCGGGCGGGTCGATCTGCTGACGCGGCGGGTCGAGGATGCGCGGGTCGCGAAGGACTATGCCGAGCCCGAGGAGGATCTCGGCGACGGCGCCCGAATCGTGCGTCTGGATTGCGGACCGCGGCGTTACCTGCACAAGGAACGCCTCTGGCCGCATCTGGACTGTTTCGCGGACAATGCGCTGGCGCACATCCGCCGCATCGGGATTCGACCGGACGGCATCCACGGGCACTATGCCGATGCCGGCTATGTGGCTACGCGGCTGTCCAACCTGCTCGGCGTGCCGATGCTGCAGACCGGCCATTCGCTCGGCCGCATCAAGCGCGAGCGCCTGCTCGCCAACGGCATGAAGGAAAAGGACCTCGAGAGCCGCTACAACCTCTCGTGGCGCATTCAGGCCGAGGAAGAGGCACTGGCGCATGCACACCGGGTGATCGCCAGTACCCGTCAGGAGATCGACGACCAGTACGCGAGCTACGACAATTATCACCGCTCGCGGATGGTCGTGATTCCACCGGGAACCGATCTGTCGCGCTTTCATCCGCCGCGGCGCGGCCAGCGCAAGCCCCCGATCTGGTCGACGATCGCCCGTTTCCTGGAGCGGCCCGAGCGGCCGCTGATTATGGCCTTGTCGCGCGCCGACGAACGCAAGAACATCCGTGCGCTGGTCGACGCCTATGCCGGCAGCGAATGGCTTCGGGAGCATGCCAACCTGTTGATCATCGCCGGCAATCGCGAGGATATCACCGAGCTGGAAAAGGGCGCGCGGGACGTGTTGACCGACCTGTTGCTGCGGATCGATCGCTTTGACCTCCACGGCAAGGTGGCTTACCCCAAGCATCACCAGAGCGATGATGTGCCCAAGCTGTACCGGCTGGTCGCCTCCAGCCGCGGGGTCTTCGTGAACCCCGCGCTGACCGAACCCTTCGGGCTCACCCTGATCGAGGCCGCCGCCAGCGGTGCGCCGATCGTGGCGACCAACGACGGCGGTCCCGAGGAGATCATTTCCCGGTGCCACAACGGTCTGTTGGTCGACCCGCTGGATCCGCCCGGCATCGCCGCGGCGATCGAGCAGGTGCTCGGCGATCGGGAAGTCTGGAAGGGATTTTCCGAGCGCGGCCTGAAGGGCGTGCGCGAGTACTACTCCTGGTCCGGGCATGCGGCCAAGTATGTTCGCCTCATCAAGGAGTTGGGTCGGGAGGTCCAGCGTGACCGGCGCGAGCAGCGCGTCGTCTCCGGGCGCCTGGCGGAGGTGGATCGGGCGGTGATCGCGGACATCGACAACACCTTGCTCGGCAACCCCGCGGCGCTGAAGGCCTTCCTCGCCTGGCTGCGGCGCCAACGCAGCCAGGTGGCCTTCGGTGTCGCGACCGGCTGGCGCCTGGATGCGGCGCAGGCGGCGCTGGCCGAGAAGGGCGTGCCGGCACCCGATGTCTGGATCACCTCGGTCGGCTCGGAAATCCACTACGGAGCCGATGCGACGCCGGACAAGGGCTGGGCCCGGCACATCAGCCATCGCTGGGAGCCGGAGCGGCTGCGCGAGTTGCTGCTACAGGAGCAGCCGGGACTGACGCTCCAGCCCGAGGCGAATCAGGGCCGATTCAAGCTGAGCTTTTTCGCCGACCCGGCGCTCTTCGCCGGCGCCCCCACGGTGGAGCGTCTGCTGTACCAGGCGGATCTGCACGCCCGTGTGGTGTATTCCCACGACCATTACCTGGACCTGTTGCCGGTGCGGGCCTCGAAGGGTCTGGCGGTTCGCTATCTCGCGGACAAGTGGGGCATTCCGTTGGAGCACATGCTGGTGGCCGGCGACTCGGGCAACGACGAGGACATGCTGCGCGGGCGTCTGCTCGGCGTGGTGGTGGGCAATCACCAGCCGGAATTGGAGAAGCTGCGTGGCTTCGATCGCATCTATTTCGCCCGGGCCACCCACGCCCGCGGCATTCTGGAGGCCGTGGACTACTTCGACTTCCTGGGCCGCTGCGACGTCCCGAAGACAGCGGTGGCCGAAGCCGAGCGCGTGCCGGAGATCTCCGCGCCGGAATGAACGGCGAATCCCACCTAAGCCTCGGAAGGACACGCCATCCATCGGCTGCGTGGCCGGTGACCGCCCAGGCGTCGTGTCCGGATGGATCCAGCCGCGCAGACTCACCCGGGCAGACTCACCTGGGCAGACTCACCTGGGCAGACTCACCTGGGCAGACTCACCTGGGCAGGCGCGACCGCGCAGCTCCGCTCGGGGGTTCCTCGCTGGCCCTCCTTCGCGGTTACTACGGCCAGGGAAGCAGCAGCGCGAGGCCGGTGGCCACGGTGACGGTTTCGAAGACTCGCTTGACCAGTCGGTTGCCGTAGCGGTGGGCCAGGCTCGCACCGAGGTAGCCACCGACAAAGCTGCCCAGCACCAGCGCCGGCAACCAATCCCAACGCACCTCGCCCAGCGTACCCAGGACCAGCGCGCCGGTGCCGTTCCAGAACAACCCGACCAACACCATCGTGTAAGCCACCGCACGGGTATAGGACAGCCCGTACCAGCGGACCAGCCAGAGTGTGACCATCAATCCGGTGCCGGAAGTCAGCGACCCGTTCAGAACGCCGATCAGGAACAGCCCGAGGCCACCGGTCAGCGCGCGGCCCAGACTGCTGCGCACGATCACCGCGGTCTGACCCAGCTGCGGTCGGCGCCACGAGTACCAGCCGAGCCCGATGGTCAGCAGCCCGAGCGCGATCTCGCCGGCGCGCGGCGGAATCTCCAGGACCAGCGCGGCGCCGAGCAGGACCCCGGGCAGGCCGGTCGCCAGGATCAAGACTAGCCGTCTTCCCTCAAATGTGCTCTCCTTGAGGTGGCGCAGGCTGGCCCCGGCACCCAGTGCGACCGAGGCGATCTTGTGGGTGGCCAGCGCGACGGGGAAGGGCAGGCCGAGGAAGATCAGCGCCGGTAGCTGCAACAGCCCGGCACCACCGCCTGCGACCGCCGATAGTGCATTGGCGACAAGGGCAATCAGTAGCAGGGCGAGGTGATCGAGCGTGGACATGGGGGCGACGATACGCAATGCAGCGGTGCTGCTGCCATTCCTTTTTTCCGCGCCGGTGTTGCAGGCCCAGATCTACCACTGGATCGACGATGCCGGCACCGCGCATTATTCCTCCACACCGCCTCCGACGGTCGCCGACCGGGAACGCCGGATCCTGGATCACCGCGGACACGAGCGCGAGGTTCTCCGGGCACCGCTGACGGAGCAGGAGCGGGCACTGGAGGCGGCTGCGCTCGAAGCGGAACGTGAAAAAATCCGGCAGCGGGAGGAGGAACAAGCGCGCGAGTTGGCCGCACAGGCCGCCACGGCAGCCCGCACCTGGCAACTGCACCAGATCTACGCCAATGTCGACGAGATCATCGCGATGCGTGACCGGCGGGTCGGGGATGTCGCCAACCGACTGCTGCTCAGCGAGCGTCAGGAACACACCCTGCAACGCGATCATGACCGAATTGCCGCACAACTCGCCGCACTCGGGGACGACAGTCGCAATCGGGAACGCTACCGCGCGGAACTGGCCGATCTGGACCAGCGCATCGAGCGGGAACGCCGGCATCAGGCCAGCCAGCGCGCGATCATCACCGAAATCGAAGCCCATGCCGAACAAGAGATCGAAGACTACCAGCACCTGGTACGACCCGGCCCCACCCCCCTCGGCCCCCGCTGACGCCCGCCCACCATCTCCCATCCGGCGCGGTGCCCAAGCCGGACGACGTGCGCCCAATCCGGCCCCCCGTAGGGTGGGCCAAGCGCAGCGGGCCCACCAAGGCCCTCCCCGAAGCGCCGATCCACGCTTGGTGCCGTGCCCGAGCCGTGCGGGGTGTGCCCGTTCCGGACCCGCTCAAGTCGTCCATGAGCGCTCGGAGATGGCCATCCATGGCCATCTACGGTCCGGACCGGGCGCACCCCACACGACTTCTCCG
>PWGH01000228.1 GCA_003555285.1 Thioalkalivibrio sp. | reverse complement strand
GGCGGTCCGTGTCCGTTTCCAGCTGGATGCGCCAGGACAGGAGCGCGTCGTGATCCGACGCGAGCTGATGGACATGATCGGCCCGGCGGCGAGAGCTCAAGGACGGGTTGACATCGACTGGGGCGGGACGCTGCGCCAACAACGCGCGGTGGCGATGCTCAGTGGTCTGCAGATTCAGGGCCAGACGGGCTGGCTGAACGAGGAATTCGTGGCCTGGCAACGCTACGGCGCACTGATCGATGACCGTCTCGCTGGACTCGCCGCACTCGATGCGCAGGCCTACGAAAGAGTCGAGCTGATGGGCAAGGCGCTGCAATCGCGCTCGACCCTCACCGAGGAACTGCTGGCCCTTGCCCAGCTGCGCCACCTGTTGAGTCCGCAACAGACCCGCATCGCGCTGACCGGGCTGAACCTGCTCGGCTGGACCCGCCTGGTCGAGTTGGAGGGGCAGGTACCGAGCACCCGCGAGGGCTTCGACATCCTGCACAACCCAGTCGAAATACTGTCCGGTAGTGGTAACGGGATGGCACGATCACGCCTGAGCCAGGGCGTGTTCGAAACCGCGCTCGAGGCCTGGATCCTGGATGCTTCGGGTGAGCTCACCGGCGGCAACACCGCCCGGCGCTTTCAGCCGGATCTGGACGCGGGCGTCGATTGGGTCTGGCTGCGGGCGCCGGCCGATCTAGCGAAGCTCGCGACCGCGCTGCCCGACGACGTCCATCATCACCTGGCCGAGGTGCTGGCGACGGGTCGGGTCGTCGTGCTGCCCGATCGGGCGATTGCACTCGAGGCCCCCACCTGGTGGGAGATCGACCCGGTATCGGGCACCACGCTGGGTTTCGGTCCGGACCGCCGCGGTCAGTTCGTCGAGGCGATCCTGGTGTTGATGGGCGCCATCGACAATGCCACCTCGGCCGTCGGCATGGTCCAGTCGCTCTGGGCGTGTTTGTTCAACCATGCCTCGGCGCCTGGCATGCAATGCTGCATCCGCAATACCGCGCTGAAAGAAGCGGTCAAACGCTACATCAGCGCCGGTGTCGCGGACTATGCGAAGCTCGCCGGCCTGACCTTCGTCGCCGGCCAGGGCGCTGCCAACATGCTCAACAACATGCTGATTGGCAAGATGTCCGGAAAGGTGGCCGGTGGCCTGACCTCGCCCATGGACCCCAGCCGCGGCTGCCCGCAATGAGCCCGCAATGAGGATGCTTGAGACGATGCCAACGAGGAAGCCCGCCGGCACCATCATGATCGGCCTGTTCTTGCTGAGCAGCCTGGTCATGGGCTCAGCCTGGGCCGCCGCATCCGGCTGCGGCAACGCGAGCGGCGTCGCGTCGAACCCGGACAGCGGCCTGATCGAAACACCGCGAGTCGCGTGCAACCGCGCCCTCAGCCTGCATGTCCATTCGGCTCGCCTGGCCGATGGTTTCGACGGCCGGGAACCGCTACCGGGCCATCGCTGGCTGCTGCTCGAGGCCAGCTTCGAAAATCACATGCCCGTGGACCTGATCCTCGGCCTGGACTACCCGGAGGCCGTGCTGATCGGCAGTATCGAACGTCAACTTTACCTCCTGGTCGATGACGCACGCCTGTATCGCGCCACGCTGCCCGAACGCAGCGCGGTCAGAGACAGCTTCGTGATTCCAGACCGGGGTGACCGGGTTCGCTTCGATCTGGCCTACCCGGTGCCGGCCAACGACATCGCGAGGCTGAGCCTGCGCTACTACCACGATCAATACCAGACGATCGTTCTCGACCTGCTCGACGCCGGCGACCCGCAGGCCGCGACCGCCAGCGAGGTGCAGGGCCATGACCTGCTGGAGCTGGCCGTTCATGCGCATCAGCAGGTGGCCGAATTTCACGGCGTGCCAGCGCCCGAGCACATGCAATGGCTGGTGGTGGACCTGCGCGGGCGCAGCCTGTGGATCACCGGCGCCGATGCCCGTGCGCTCGAGGTGCAGGCGAAGCTGAACGATCAGGCCCGCCTGCCGCGGGTGCTCGAGTACATCGAAGCGCCCGGTCTGCTGCAGGCACGCGTCGATGGTCGCCACGCCTACCCGCGCCATCCCGGACTCGGCGGCCTGCCGGCCAACCCGGCCTTCCTGCCCGAGTTCGAGGCCGGCGGCATCGCCGTGTTCCCGGTTCCGGCCGATGCCGAGCGGGTCGAGCTGCTGGCCCAGTTCCCGCAGTTGGCCGGTCGCGAGATCAGCGGCGAAATTCGGCCGACCCTTGGTTTCACCTTGATCGACGGCCCGATTGCCGAGGCGCCGGAGACGCTGCTGGAAATCGACGATACGCCGGTGCCGCTGAGCGTCCACGCGATCGAACGACGGACGGCTTTTGCCGGCCACGAATCCGGATTGGGCGAGGAGTTGCTGCGCCTGACCGTGAGCCAGCGCAACGTCAGCGCCACCGGCGGCATGATGCGAATCAGCCAGCGTCTGGGCTTCGACACGGGAATTGAACTGATCGGCGTGTACCTGCGCGGTCCGTTGGCGCTGGTCGAACCCTACTGGCTGCCACCGGGCGGCGAAGCGCGAGCGTTCGAACTGCTGCTTCGCGCCCCGGCGGGTCTGGACGCGCTGGACTTCAGCTACAGCGGCGTTTCCGGTCGTTCCAGCCACCGCGCGCCGTTGCCGTAGAAGCCTTCGGAGGACTGCGCTCGATGCTTCGCGGTTTTTGGGGTCGCGCCGATCGGCCGCGGCGCGGTCAGCGCACTCCAACCGAATCGAATAACCCGACCAGACCGAGCGCGCCTCGGCTCGGTATAACCCACGACACCTTCGGAAAGGATCCACGATGAGCACTAGAGGAACACGGTTTGCGACGATGAGGTCGACGCTGCGCGCGGGACTTCTGTTCGGGGCGGCGTCCCTTGCCGTCCCTGCGCTGGCGGATACCGGGCGGATCGCTGGGAACCTGGACGGCGAGCCCTTCGTTTTTGACCTGCGCGACAATATCGAGGGGTTGACCGGCGCGGACTTCCGCACCCTGAACCTTGCGTCGATCGGCAGCACGCACTTGAGCGTTACACTAGAGGCCCTCCGTGAGGGAGCCGCCGGGATCGAGGGCGTGGTGATGGTTCTGGATTTCGACGCCGCCGAAGACGTTTCGGTTGGCAACTTGCAGGATGGCGAGATCATGGTGATCGAGGCGTGGCCTGCCGACAGCCCCGATCCCACGCAGGTGTGGATTGCCGAGTTCGACCGTTTCGAGCGTGTGGCCTTCGACGAGGTTCGACTCGCGGGCGACGTGGGCGTGATCAGCGGACAGATCACCAGCGAGCGGTTCTGCCTGCACGAATTCGACGGGGACGACCTCGTGGCGGTTCGACAGGATAGGGCCATGGTCTGCCGGACCGGTGCCGTCGCGTTTTCGGCGGCGAGCGCCGGAGGCGCTGCGCCTGCGGCGCGCGGGCCCGTTGAGAGGGAGATTCTGGGCCGTATCGATGGGGTGATCGGACTGGACCGCTTCAACTGGGTCACCATCCTGCCCCGGCACGGCGATGCCACCGCGACGCTCGGCGAGCTTCCCGGCGGTACCGAGATCCTCCGGCTTCAGGGCCATTCCCCGTCGAGCCCGGACTTCCGGCGCCAGCAGGTGGTTTCGATCACCCTCGTCGGCGATTCGGCGACGGGCCGGATCTCGCGCGACGCGACCGTGCCCGCCGAGGTGGAATTCTTTCCGGGCACCGACCGCGGATACTACAGCTCCGGTGGCGAGGGAGGCGCAGAGGCCCGGGTCATCGCCCTGCATCTCGACGGCGATACGGGTGAAACGTCGCTCGAGATCGAGGGCGCTCTGTGCCGGGTCGAAGGATTCGAAGAGGTTGCGGGTGCCTGCAAGAGTTTCAAGCTCGAGGTGCATTCGGAGATACGCCGCGAAGCCGAGGATTGAGGCGGCCCGGCGCTGGCCGATGCAGCTGGTTCGGATCGCGGTACAGCGAGACCGGCGAGTTATCGTTTGCAGCTCAGGGCTAAACGCTCTGAGTGAAAAAACTTTTTTAACTATGCCATCAAGATGACGCCGACAAGAAGGCCTGAGGCATTGCACCACGCATGAAAACCGAAACCCTGCACCGCCGAGCGATCTGAAGTCAGTGGCTGCGCGTGTCGCATTGGACGTTGGCGGTGTCGACACTCGCACTGATGGCCACCGACTGGTTGGTCCGTCACGCCCCGAGCGTGGCTCAGGCGGCGGCCGATTGGAACTGGCGCGGGCAGAGCCCTCCGGCAGTGTCAAACAGCGCTTCGATGCCCTCGGCGACAGCTACAAGAGCCCGGCCCTGCGCCGGTTGCTGCGTGCCGTTACCGGCGACTGGGGGCGGATCGAACGGGTGGACTGAGTCCCCGACGAACCGCCGGGTACTTGGGATCCGCAATGGGGACGGACCTATTCGCCAGCCCCGTTGCCAGGGTGCAGCGGGCGCCGTGCCTGACGGTTACGTGGGTCAGGTCGATGTCGTCAGCGCACCCGGCCCAGCGGCATGATGTACAGGGGTTGCTCGCCCGGATTGAGCCGCAGTAGCGAGAAGACCGCTTCGTCGCGAAAGGCACCGATGGCGACCGTGCCGATGTCCAGGGCGGTCCCCTGCAGGTAGACGTTCTGTGCAGCGTGGCCCGCTTCCATATGCAGGTAGCGTTCCGCCCGGGGCCCGTAGCGTCGTGCCGTCCGGGAGGGCACGCCGGACAGCACCATGACCACCGGGGCTTCCAGAATGGCGGACTGTCCCAACCCGGCCTGCTGAAGGTCGCGGCGGAAGTCGCCCGGGATGCGCTGCACGAGGCTGTGATCCCGCGGGTGGTAGCGATAGACCCCCTCCTCCAGGTCCTCGTTGGCGGCCACCAGGAGATCGATCTCCAGCGGAAAGGTCGCCCCTGCCGACGGGGCCGTGCGCAGCGCGCGCTGCGGCTCCGTGATGCCCTGGGCGGCCCAGACCAGTTGCGAGATCTCCTGCAGGGATAATGGTGCCGAACTGTAGCTGCGCACCGAGCGCCGTTGGTCCAGGGTCGCCTCGATGGAGACCTCGCCGGTGCGCTTCGGGTCCGGCAGCGCGATGATGACGCCCGAATCGGTGGACGGGACGCCCTGAGCGCTGACACTGGCCATGAACAGCAGCATGCTCGTGAACAGGCGGCGCATGGTCTACCTCCAGGCATGGGCGGTTATGATCGGCCCCTGAAGCGCGAGCCGCGGACACCAGTCCCTCGGTGGGCGGCTCAGGTCTCGGGTTGTCGTACCAGACGAATCATCGCTTCCGCCACGCTGCGACTGGATTGCGGGTTCTGGCCGGTGACCAGCTTGCCGTCGATCACCACATGATCGGCCCAGTCGGCCGCGGTGGTGACGTCGCCCCCGAGTTCGCGCAGGCGATCCTCGAGCAGGAAGGGCATGGCGTCCGCCAATTCCACCGCGCGTTCCTCGGCGTTGCTGAAGGCGGCGATCTTGCGTCCCTTGGCCACCGGCGTACCGTCCTGTAGCAGGGCTCCGACCAGGCAGGCCGGCCCATGGCAGACCGCACCGAGGACCTTGTCGTGTTCAATGAACTCGGCCACCAGTCGCTGTACCTGCGGGTTGTCGGGGAGATCGAACATGGTCCCGTGTCCGCCGGGAAAGAAGAGCGCGGAATACGGTTCGTGGTGGACGTCATTCGTCAGGGGGATGGTGTCGCTCAGGGCCTGTTGCGCGGCCTCGGCGGGGAAGGTCGGGTCGATTTCCAGGCTCTGCGGATCGAGCGGCGTCGGACCGCCTTTTGGACTCGCCACCTTGGTTTCGAATCCGGCCTCATGGAAACGCGCGTAGGGAATCGCGAATTCTTCGAACCAGAGGCCCGTCGCACGTCCCGGCGCAATCTCGTCGTGGCTGGTGACGACGATCAGTATCGTCTGACTCATTCAGGTTCCTCCTGGCTTGGGGTTTTCCTGGTGGACCGGAGTGCTGCGATCGGGTTCCGGCAAGGTCCATCTGCCTTGCGACGCCTTCGAGGTTGGGTCACTGGGGCGGGGCCAGTTGAAGTTGAAAACGGCCGGATCGTTGGCCAATGTCCATGAAGGCGAACCACCGGGGGCGGCAGCGATGGGCGTTGGCGGAGGGATCTGGTGTTCAAGCGCGGTTTCGGACGAACGACCGACCGTGTAGGTGCTTGATAGGCAGAAGTTGGCGCGCCCGAGAGGATTCGAACCTCTGACCTCTGCCTCCGGAGGGCAGCGCTCTATCCAGCTGAGCTACGGGCGCGTTTCAGCTCGCTATCATACGAGGCGTGTCTTCGGGCGTCCAGTGATCTTTGCCCCAGCCTCGATTCGAACCCGGTTCGGGGCTGGCGCCTTCGACAGACGGACCGACGTTCTACAGTCCTCTGATCCGTTTGGTGTTTATGGCTAGCGGTGGCGGGATGCCCTATACTCGCCCCCCGGTTCGCCCCCGCGGCAGTTATGTCTGAGCCCGGGCCGGAGCCGGTTGGTATCCCCGGAGGAAGAAGAAAGTGGCTGATCAAAATATCAAGATGGATGCGGGAAACAAGTTCTTGCTGGTCGTTGCCGTGCTCGTGCTCGGGGTGGCTCTGGTCTTCCTGGTCTATCACCTGAGCGCGTTTCTGGGGCAACTCGCCCTCGGTCAGCGCGATACGGCCCCGGCTATCGCCGAAACTGCCGAGCAGCGCATGATGCCGATCGGTCGGGTCGAGGTTGCGGCGGCGGTGGATCCGGACGCGAAACCGGTCGCGGCCCGCCCGGCAGTCGAGGTCTACAGTTCGGTTTGTGCCACCTGCCATGACATGGGCGTGGCTGGGGCACCCCCGATCAGTGACCGTGAGGCGTGGGCGGCGCGACTCGATGAGCGGGGTCTGGAGACGCTGGTTCGGCATTCCATCGAGGGCTTCCAAGGCATGCCGGCGCGCGGAGGGAATCCGACGCTGACCGACGAGGAGGTGGAGGTCACCGTCGGGTACATGCTGGCCGAGGCCGGCTTGGACATGAATGGCGTCGCCCCGGTTGCCGAAGAGCCTGCTCCGGAGCCCCCCGCGATCGACGCAGCCGAGGTCGTGGCGGATGGCGATGCCGAACGCGGCGCAGAGCGTTACGCCACTTGTGTCAGTTGCCACGGCGCGGAAGGCGAGGGCATGGGCATTTTCCCGCAGGTCTCGGGTGAATCCGAGGCCTATGTCGTCGACCGACTGAAGCAGTATCGCGCGGGCGAGATGGTGGGTCCGAACAGCGCCCTGATGTGGCCACAGGCCTCGGCCTTGTCCGATGAGGCGATCGCCGATCTGGCGGCCTATATCGCGACCTTGGGTATGCCCGATGTGGCGCCCGAAGAGGTGCCGGCGGTGGCTCCGGAGACGGTTGCACCTGCTATGGAAGGCGATGGCGAGCGCGGCCAGGAGCAGTTTGCGACCTGCATCAGTTGCCACGGCGCCGAGGGGCAGGGCATGGGGATCTTCCCGAAGGTCGCGGGCCAGTCCGAGGCCTATGTGGCCGGCCGTCTGGAGCAGTATCGCGCCGGCGAGACCGTCGGCCCGGACTCGGCATTGATGTGGGGGCAGGCGAGCGGGCTGTCGGATCAGGCCATTGCGGACCTCGCGGTCTACATCGCCGGATTAGAGCCCTTCGACGCGGCCGTCGAGGAGACGGTGGCCGAGATCGCGCCGGAGGCCGAAGGGGACGCCGAGCGCGGCCAGCAGCTGTACGGCACCTGCATCGGGTGTCACGGGGCCCAGGGGCTGGGGATGGGGATCTTCCCGAACATTGCCGGTGAAGAGGCCGAATATGTCGCTGGACGCCTGACCCAGTACCGGGCCGGCGAGACAGTTGGCCCGAACACGCCGTTGATGGCGCCGCATGCGGCGAATCTTTCCGACGAGGACATCGCCGACCTGGCGGCCTACGTGTCCTCCCTGTAGGCGCGTCCGTACGAAGGCGTTTTTCCGCGCGGCACTTCGAGCCCCGGGCGCTTCGAGTCCGGGGCTATTCCACGCGCCAGCGGTCCAGCGCACGGAAGCTCAGAGCCTCGGTGAGGTGCGGTGTCTCGATGGCAGCGCTGTCCGCCAGATCGGCAATGCTGCGCGAGACCCGCAGGATGCGATGGTAGGCCCGCGCCGAGAGTCGAAAGCGCTCGACCGCGCGTTCGAGCAAGGCCTGATCCGCCGGTTGCAGGCCCGCATGAAGCTCGAGTTCGCGCCCATTCAATAAACTGTTCATCTTGCCCTGGCGCTGTTGCTGGCGCTCCTGCGCCCGGGCCACGCGGCGCGCGACGGTGGCTGAATCCTCATCCTGGCCGGCGACCGGACTCAGTTCGGTGGTCGGCAACCGCGGCACCTCGACCGCGATGTCGATGCGATCGATCAGCGGGGCCGATAGCCTTCGCCGGTGCCGCAGGCGTTGCTCCGGCGAACATTGGCAATGGTCGGCCAGGTCGCAGTCAAAGCCCTGGGGACAGGGGTTCATCGCCCCGACCAGCTGGAAGCGCGCCGGGTACTCGGCATGGCGGGCCGCCCGGGCAATGTGGATCACGCCCGTTTCCAGCGGCTCGCGCAGCACGTCCAGCACCCGTCGATCGAACTCGGTCATTTCATCGAGAAACAGAATCCCGTTGTGGGCGAGTGAAATCTCGCCCGGCCGAGGGTTCGAGCCCCCGCCGACCAGGGCCACCCCGGAGGCCGTGTGGTGTGGGGCCCGGAACGGGCGGCAGCGCCAGTTCCGGCGCAGGGGATCGGAGCCGCTGCGACTGTGGATGGCTGCGGTTTCCAGTGCAGCGGCGTCGTCGAGCGGCGGCAGGATGCCCTGCATGCGCACCGCCAGCATGGACTTGCCGCTACCGGGCGGGCCGATCATCAGCAGATGATGGCTTCCGGCGGCCGCGATCTCCAGCGCGCGTCGCGCCTGATTCTGGCCGCGGACGTCCGCAAGGTCCGGGAACTGCATCGGTTCGAGATCCGGAGCCCGGGCGGCCTCCAGTGGCGTCCGGCCATTGAGCGCCGCACAAACATCGAGCAGGTGGTCGGCGACGACGATGTCGGCACCGCCTGCCAGTGCGGCCTCGCTGCCGTCGTCCCGGCTCAGGATCAGTTGATGGCCGCAGGCCCGTGCCGCGAGGCTCGCCGGCAGCGTGCCGCCGACGGCGCGAAGCCGGCCGTCGAGGCCGAGTTCGCCAATGAATTCACGGTCCTCCAGCGCGCTGTGGGGAACCTGTGTGCTGGCAGCCAGGATGCCGAGCGCGATGCCGAGGTCAAAACGGCCTCCGTCCTTCGGCAGGTCGGCGGGGGCGAGATTCACCGTGATGCGGCGGCGTGGGAATTCGAAGCCGCAGGTGTGGATGGCGGCCCGGACGCGATCCCGGCTCTCGCGCACCGCGGTTTCGGGCAATCCGACGATCTGGAAGCCCGGCAGGCCGTTCGCGAGGTGGGTTTCGATCCGGACCAACGGGGCACGAATGCCGTCGACGGCGCGCGCATGGACCATGGCGATGGGCATCCGTGCCCCTCCTTGCTCTGGTTGTGGGTTGGCCCCCGGTTCAACGAACCGCAGTTCAATGGGCCCGATTCCAAATGGGTTCGGGTCCGTGATCTCCTGGTAGCGCGGTCGGTGGGGTGCTTTGAATCAGGTGATGCCCGGTTCACCCTGATCACCGACGGGTGGTGTGCCCTCGAGGGCCGCGACGCGCTCTTCGAGGTCCCGAAGGCGCGCCCGGGTCCGTTCCAGCAGGGTCACCTGCACGTCGAAGTCCTCGCGGGTGACCAGATCCATGCGCTCGAAGCCCTGGTGCAAGGTCGCGCGCACCTGACGCTCGATGTCCTTTTGCAGGGTGCGGGCCGCTTCCGGCAGGCTGTCGCTGATGCGGCGGGCGAGGTCGTCGAAGGTTTTCGGATCGATCATGAAGGCTTCTCCCGACAGGTTCCCAAGGGCACAGGATAACGCAGGCGGGGCCGAATGCCCTACTGGGACGCGGAGCGGCCGCCGTCCACCGGCAACACCTGCCCGGTGATGTAGGGCGCATCCTGCAACAGGAAGAGCACGGTGCGCGCGATGTCGTCGGGGCGGCCTTCGCGCTTGAGTGCCGTGCGTTCGACCATGGCCTCGTGAGTGCCGACATTGGCGGCATCCTCCGGCAGCAGGATGGCGCCCGGGGCCACGCCGTTCACGCGAACCTCTGGGCCGAGTTCCCGGGCGAAGGCCTGGGTGAGTGCCCACAGCCCGGCCTTGGCGGCCGAATACAAGGGGTAACCCTTCAGCGGGCGCAGCGCGTGGATGTCGACGATATTGACCACGGCACCGCCGGCTTCCCGCAGTGCGGGCGCGCAGGCCTGGGTGAGAAACAGGGGTGCCTTCAGGTTGGAACCCATCAGGTCGTCCCAGTCTGCGCCCTTGATCTGTCCGACCGGCGTAGGGTAGAAGGTGGAGGCGTTGTTGACCAGATAGTTCAGGTGACCGAAGGTGGCGACGGCGCGTTCGGCCAGCTTGGCCACCGCGGCCTCGTCGAGCAGGTCGGCCTGCAGCAAAAAGGCGCTGTCGGGGCGCCGGTCGTTCAATTCAAGGGCGAGGCTCGCGGCGGCCTCGCGGGAGCCTCGATAATGCAGCAAGACGTTGATGCCTGCCTGGTGCAGCGTGCGGGCGATCTCGGCGCCGATTCGGCGCGCGGCGCCGGTAATCAAAGCGACTTCGTGGCGCGGACCGGTGTCGGCCGTTGCAAGGTCTGGGGTCACCTGCGTTCCTCCGGTGGGCAGCGATGATCGAGCGTCCAGAATCTAGCACAGAGTCCGCGGCCCGGCCCGGCCCGGACCGTCTGGGCCCGGAACCCGACCCCGAGGCGCGCGCCTTGTCCGAGCGCCTCTGCGATCGCATCCGGCGCGAGATCGTCGAGGCGGGTGGCTTCCTGCCGTTCCCGCGGTACATGGACCTGGCGCTTTATGCCCCGGGGCTCGGGTATTACATGAACGGCCTGCGCAAGTTCGGCCCCGGCGGCGACTTCGTTACGGCGCCGGAGGTGTCGTCGCTGTTCGGGGCGACGCTGGCCCAATGGCTGGCGCCCGCGCTGGGCCACTGGCAGGCCCCGACCATCCCCGAGGCCGACAATGAGCTGACGGCCGGTTGCGAGATTTTGGAATTCGGCGCTGGTAGCGGCCGCCTGGCGGCGGATGTGATCACCCGGCTGGATGAACTGGGGGTGCCCCTGACCCGGTATCGGATCCTCGAACTGAGCCCCGATTTGCGGGCGCGTCAGCAGGCCCTGCTTGCGCAACGGCTGGGTTCCGAACGGCTGTTGCAGGTGGAGTGGCTGGATGCGTTGCCCGAGGCGCCGATCCACGGCGTGGTGCTGGCGAACGAGGTTCTGGACGCGATGCCGGTGGAGGTCTTCGCCTGGCGCGATGGGGAGGTCTGGCAGCGCGGCGTCGGGCTGGACGCCGGGTCGATCGGATGGGCCGAGCGCCTGGCCCCGCCGGAACTGGAACAACCGGTGCGCGTGCTGGAACGGAGTTGCGGTCCGTGGCCGGAAGGCTATGTGTCGGAATGGCGCCCGATGCTGCAGCCCTGGGTGCGGACGGTCGCTGAACGCCTGGCGCGGGGGCTGATCTGGATCGGCGATTACGGTCATCCACGGGCCGCGTTCTACAGCCCGGAGCGCACGACCGGGACGCTGCTCGGCTACTACCGCCAGCAGATGGTCTTCGACCCCTTCGCGCGGCCCGGCCTGATGGACCTGACCGGCAGCGTCGATTTCACCGCGGTCGCGGAAGCGGCTGAGGCGGCCGGACTGGACGTGCTGAGCTATGCCGCCCAGGGCGAGTTCCTGCTCGGTGCCGGGCTGCCCGGTCTGTTCGAGCAGGCCGTCGGCTCCGATCCAGAGCCGCGTCATACCCTTGAACTCGCCCAGCAGGTGCGCTGGCTAACCCTGCCCGGCGAGATGGGGGAGCGTTTTCAGGTGATGGTCCTGGGCCGCGATTGCCCGCTCCCGACCGCCGGCACTTTTCCCGACCGCCGCGAACGTCTGTAGCGCCCATACGCCAACGTTTGGTGTCCACCGCCAACGGCGCGTCGTATCGGAAGGCCAGGCCGTGTTCGCCTGGGTCTCCTGCCGGGGTTCAGACGACATTCAGGCCAAGCTCCCTGTTGGGATTTCGGGGGCTCTTTGCGGTAGGCTTGGCCGCGCGCGCTGTCCGCAGACCCCTGCTGTCTCCAGACCCTCTGTGGCCCCAGCGTCTTCCAACCACACGCGTGAACACTCGCCGTACTCACCGCCAGGGAGGGTCGAATGGATTGGTTACAGGTCTGGGTGCTCGCGCTGGTGCAGGGCCTCACCGAGTTTCTCCCGATTTCCAGTGCCGCGCACCTGATTCTGGTGCCCGTACTGACGGCGTGGGAGGATCAGGGTCTGGCCTTCGATGTCGCGACGCATCTGGGGACACTGGTTGCGATCATGGCCCATTTTCGGCACGAGGTGGTGGCGGTGAGCCAGGCCTGGGTGCGCCAGGTCAGCGGCCGTGGGGCCACGCCCGAATCGATGCTGGCCTGGGCGGTGATCTTCGGGACCGTGCCGGCGGCACTGGCCGGGCTGATTTTCGCCGGCGTGATCGAGGATTCGCTGCGTTCGCCGCTGGTGATTGCCACCACCACCATCGGCTTCGCGCTGCTGCTGTGGCTCGCCGATTGGCGTGGCCGCGGAAGCCGGGACGAGTTCACGATTCGCTGGCGGGATATACTGGTGGTTGGTGGTGCCCAGGCCCTGGCCCTGATCCCGGGCACTTCGCGTTCCGGGGTCACGATGACCGCCGCGCTGCTGCTGGGGTTCTCGCGTCGAGCCGCGGCACGCTATTCCTTCCTGCTCGCGATCCCGATCCTTGCCTTGGCCAGTGCCTACCAGGTTCTGAAGCTGGTGCAGACACCCGACGAGACGGTGCTCTGGGCGCAGCTGTTCTTCGGGGCGGTGATTGCGGGTGTCGCGGCCTGGCTGGCCGTGGACTTGTTCCTGAAACTGATCGAACGCATCGGCATGTTGCCGTTCGTGATCTACCGGCTGATCCTCGGGGTCGTGTTGCTGTGGCTCTTCCTCTGAGGCCGGTCTGGGGGTGCCCGGGCTCGGCTCGGCGCGCCGCGTACCCGTGCGCGGGTGGGGAAGCAGGATCTTGCGGTGAAAACGCCTTATCCTGAACGCTCTTCATGTTCGTTGGGATGTCCATCCATCATGCGTGTTCTGGGAATCGAAACCTCCTGCGACGAGACCGGCCTGGCGATCGTCGATTCCGAGGTCGGGCTGCTCGCCCACCGGCTGCACAGCCAGGTGGACGTGCATGCGGTCTATGGTGGCGTGGTGCCGGAACTCGCCTCGCGCGACCACATTCAGCGCATCCTGCCCCTGCTGCGTGAGGTGCTGGACGAGGCGGAAATGCGGGGGCCGGAGCTCTCGGCGGTCGCCTATACCGCCGGCCCCGGGTTGCTCGGGGCGCTGCTCACGGGCGCCTCGGTGGCGCGCTCGCTGGCGTATGGCTGGGGGATTCCGGCGCTGCCGGTCCATCATATGGAGGGGCACCTGCTGGCCCAGCTGCTCGATGACGCGAGCCTCGCCTTTCCCTTCCTGGTGCTGCTGGTGTCCGGCGGGCACCCCCAGTTGATTCACGCGCGCGGCCTGGGGGCCTATGAACTGCTAGGCGAGAGCATCGACGATGCGGCCGGTGAGGCCTTCGACAAGACCGCGAAACTGCTCGGCCTCGGCTACCCCGGCGGGCCGGCATTGGCGCAATTGGCGGCGACTGCCGACGCGGAGTCCGTAACGAAGTCCGGTGCGAGCTTCGGGGGGCTGCGTCTGCCGCGCCCGATGTTGGATCGGCCCGGTCTCGACATGAGCTTCTCCGGCCTGAAGACGGCCGTGCGCACCGCGGTACACAAGGGGCAGTACGCGCCGGCGGCGATCGCACGGGCTTTCGAGGAGGCGGTCACGGAAACCCTGGTGGAGAAGACCCGGCGGGCGCTGGAGCACAGTGCGGCGCCGACCCTGGTCGTGGCCGGTGGCGTGGCCGCCAACGTGCGCCTGCGCGCGGGTCTGGAGGCGATGGGGCAGGCCCGGGGTGTGCCGGTCTTCTTCCCACGGCCGGCCTTCTGCACCGACAACGGGGCGATGATTGCGCTCGCCGGTTTGCGTCGTCTGCAGGCCGGTGCGACTGAATCGGACCTGGCCATCCGCGCCCGCGCCCGCTGGCCGTTGACCGAACTCGTGGCCGAGGCGTCGGTGTAGTCGGGAGCCCGCGGGGTCGGCATGGGGGCTCGGTTGCACAGGGCTGGATTCGAGGGCGGCGGGCTTCGAGGATGGCGGGGTCGAGCTCATCGGGTTGTGTTCAGGAGCCTCCGGCGTCGGCCTTCTTCTGGCCGATGCGCGGCTCGGTGCCGCGCAGCAGGCGTTGGATATTGCTGTAATGACGCGCATACAGGAACAGGGCCATCACGCAGAGCGTCGCGATCAGCCACGGATCCGGCGCGAGCAGCCCGAGGATTACCGGTGCCGCGAGCACGGCGACCAGGGCCGCCAGCGAGGAGTAGCGGGAGATCGCGGCCACCAGAAGCCAGGTCAGGATCACCAGCAGACCGAGCAATGGGTTCAGTCCGAGCAGAACCCCCAGCCCGGTGGCCACGCCCTTGCCGCCCTTGAAGCCGAAATAAACCGGGTACAGGTGACCCAGGAAGGCCGCCAGCCCGATCAGGCCCACCATCCAGCTCGGGTAGTAGCCCAGTTGCATCACAATGAAGACCGGGAGCCAGCCCTTGGCGACGTCCCCGACCAGGGTCAGCGCGGCACCGGTCTTGCTGCCGGTCCGCAGCACGTTGGTGGCGCCCGGATTGCCCGAGCCGGTGGCGCGCGGATCGGGCAGGCGCAGAAGCCGGCTGACCAGGATCGCTGAGGAAATCGAGCCCAACAGATATGCCAACAAGATGCCCATGATCATCCATCCCATCCCGATCGTCCCACCGTGCGTGTTCCCCGAAGGGCGCCATGATACGCGGACCGGCGTCGCCGGTGGGCTGCGATGAGTGCGCCGACCCCGCAGGACCGGACCCTGGTGTTGATCCACGGTTGGGGCTTCAGCCGGGCGGTCTGGTCCCCGCTCACGGACCGGCTGTCGGGTGTGTCCACGGCGATTCCGGAGTTGCCCGGCCATGGTGATCAGCCCGACGGTGCCGTATTGGCCGATGTCCCTGCGGCAGCGCGGGCGATCCTGCAGCAATTGCCGGCGGGGCTTCGGGAGCCGGTCTGGGTGGGCTGGTCCCTGGGCGCGCTGGTGGCCCTGGCCGCGGCGCGGCAAAGGGCCGGACCCCAGCGGCTGGTGCTGTTGTGCGGCACGCCGCGTTTTGCCGCCGCCGCCGATTGGTCCTGTGCCCTGGAGCCGACGGCCCTGGCGGGCTTTCGTGCCGAACTGGACCGTGACCGCGCCGGGCTCGAGCGGCGCTTCGCGGCACTGTGCGCCCAGGGTGCGGACCCCCCGGGGCCGCTGCGCCGAGGCCTTCGGGCGGCTCTGGCGGAACACCCCGCGGCCCTGGACGGCCTGCGTGCCGGTCTCGCTGCACTGGCCGAGACGGACCTGCGTGCCGACTGGGCCGGGCTGAAGGCCCCGGTCGCGGCCTGGTTGGCACAGGAGGACGCACTGGTGCCTGCCGGTGTGGCCGACGCACTCCGGGATCTGCGCCCGGATGCGCGGCTGCGGGTGGTCCCGGGCGGGCATGCGACCTGGCTGGAGGATCCTGCCGGTTTGGCCGATTTTCTACAGGAGGTGATGGCTTGAAGGATGTCTTCGCGATCGACAAGCTCCGGGTGCGTGCCGCATTCGAGCGCGCGGCACCGCATTACCAGGAACACGCGGCCCTGCAGCAGGAGGTGCAGCGCCGCTTGCTGGAGCGCCTGGACTGGGTGCGTCTGGCGCCGCGGCGGGTGATCGATCTCGGCTGCGGGCCGGGCGATGCGCTGATGCCGCTGGCGGCGCGCTATCGCGACGCCCGCGTGGTCGGGCTGGACCTGGCCCACGGCATGGTGGTGCGCGCGCGCGCGCAGGGGCATTGGTGGCGCCGCCCCTGGATCCGCCGACCGTGGGTCCTGTGTGCCGATATGGAGCAGTTGCCGCTCGCGGATCAGAGCTTCGATCTGGTCGTTTCGGCCGCGTCCCTGCAGTGGGTGAACGACCTGGATCGGGTCTTCGCCGAGGTTCGCCGTGTGCTCGCCCCCGGCGGCCTGTGGCTGTTCAGCACCTTCGGCCCGGATACGCTGCGGGAATTGCGGACCGCCTTCGCCGACGTCGATGACTCGGAGACGCCCCATGTGAACGCCTTCCTGGACATGCACGATATCGGCGACGCCCTGGTGCGCGCCGGATTTGCCGATCCGGTGATGGACCAGGAGCGAATAACGCTCACCTACCCTGATTTCCCATCGCTGCTGCGCGAGCTCCGTGGCGTCGGCGTGCGCAATGCGCTGGCCGGGCGCGGCCGGGGGCTGTTCGGGCCGCGGCGGCTGCGTGCGGTCGGCGCGGCCTATGCCGCTCGCTTCGAGGAGCAGGGGCATTTGCCGGCCTCCTGGGAGGTGGTTTACGGTCATGCCTGGGTCTCGGAAGCTCCGCCACCTTCGCGGATCCCGGGGCATTTCATACCGATCCGACCGGAACGCTGAGGTCCCGCCGCGCTGGGGTGTGCGGTGTGATGGAGCGTGTCGGGGTTGCGGCCCGCCGGTGCTTCAGCCCGTCCGTGCGTCCGGGGTGGCGGTTTTACCGGGTGGCGGTGCTACGATCGTGGTCAGATAATGGGCCGCTCGCGCTGGCTTGGGATGGTCCGGTGTTGGGCACGACGGCGGCGGAGATCCTTAGCGCAGGCATGGGGTTTGCTTTTTTCTGGCCGATCGTTGCGGTACAGTTCGCCTCCCGGTGCGCCGGAGAGACCGTGTTCCCGCAGGCAAGGTGGATATCGACATGTCGCAAACTGCAGCTCACGCCGGCGCCGTCCCGGCTTCGACCGCTGTTCCCTCGGAACAGTACAACTATGAAATCATTCGGAAGTTCACGATTGCGACGATCATCTGGGGCGTCCTCGGGATGGCCGCCGGCGTCTGGATCGCGGCTCAGCTGGCCTGGCCCTTCCTGAATTTCGATATCGCGCAGATCACCTTCGGTCGCTTCCGTCCGGTGCACACCAACCTGGTGATCTTCGGATTCGGCGGTAACGCGCTGTTCGCGACGTCGTACTACATCGTCCAGCGCACCTGTCAGACGCGGCTCTACAGCGACAAGCTCGCGACCTTCACCTTTTACGGCTGGAACCTGGCGCTGATCCTCGGCGTGATCGGCTACACCGCCGGCATCACCCAGGGCCGCGAATACGCGGAGTTCAACTGGCAGGTCGACATCCTGATCGCGGTCACCTGGATCGTGTATTTCTGGGTCTTCCTGATGACCCTGCTGCGCCGCAACCAGCCGCACATCTATGTGGCGAACTGGTTCTTCATGGCCTTCATTCTGGCCACCGCGCTGCTGCACATCTTCAACAACCTGCAGGTGCCGGTCAGCCTGACCAGCCCCCATTCCTACTCGCTGTTCTCGGGCGTGCAGGATGCGATGACCCAGTGGTGGTACGGCCACAACGCGGTGGGCTTCTTCCTGACCGCCGCCTTCCTGGGGATGATGTACTACTTCGTGCCCAAGCAGGCCGGCCGGCCGATCTACTCCTACAAGCTGTCGATCATCCACTTCTGGGCGCTGGTCTTCCTGTACATGTGGGTCGGCGCGCACCACCTGCACTGGACCGCGTTGCCGGACTGGGTGTCCACGCTCGCCGCGACCTTCTCGATCCTGCTGCTGCTGCCCTCGTGGGGCGGGATGATCAACGGGATCATGACGCTGTCCGGGGCCTGGGACAAACTGCGCACCGACCCGATCATGCTGTTCTTGATCACCGCGCTGTCGTTCTACGGCATGTCGACCTTCGAGGGCCCGATGATGTCGCTGAAGAGCGTGAACGCGCTGTCGCACTACACCGACTGGACGATCGGTCACGTGCATTCCGGGGCGCTGGGCTGGGTGGCGATGATCACCTTCGGTTCGATGTATCACCTGATCCCGCGGCTGTGGAACGTGAAGCTGTACAGCCTGCGCCTGGTCTACATCCACTTCTTCCTGGCGACGATCGGCATCGTGCTGTACATCACCTCGATGTGGGTGGCCGGGATCGGCCAGGGCCTGATGCTGCGCGCCTTCGATCAGTACGGGAACCTGGCGTACACCTTCACGGAATCGGTGGTGTTCCTGCACAAGCCCTACGTGGTGCGGGCGATCGGTGGCGGGTTCTTCCTGCTGGGGATGCTGATCATGGCCTATAACGTCGCGTTGACCATTCTTTCCGCCAAGCGTGCGGTGCCGGCGCAGGATGCCGCCCGTGCCACCGCGACCAGCACGTCCTGAGTTGGAGCTCCCAGATCATGAGTGAAAAAGACGTCAAGACCGCGCCCAACAAGAACAAGGGCCTGGTGATGAAGCACGAAAGCGTCGAGACCAATGCCGGGCTGTTGATCATCCTGACCCTCGCGGTGATCAGCATCGGCGGGCTGGTCGAGATCGTGCCGCTGTTCTACATCAACGACACCATCGAGGAGGTCGAGGGCGTGCGCCCGTACACGCCGCTGGAGCAGCGCGGACGGGACATCTATGTGCGTGAGGGCTGCTACACCTGCCATTCGCAGATGGTGCGGCCGTTCCGGGACGAGATGCTGCGCTACGGCCACTACTCGCTGGCCGCCGAGTCGCAGTACGACCACCCCTTCCAATGGGGCTCCAAGCGCACTGGGCCGGATCTGGCGCGGGTCGGCGGCAAGTACTCCAACGAGTGGCAGGTCCAGCATCTGATCGCGCCCAAGTCCCTGGTCCCGGAGTCGATCATGCCCGGCTATCCGTGGCTCGCCACCACCCCGCTGAACTATGACGACATCGAACAGCGGATGATCGCCCTGAAGCGGGTCGGCGTGCCGTATTCAATCAACAGCCAGGAATTCGAGGCCAACGTCGAGCAGTTCGGCGAAGCGGCGGCGACCATGATGGATATCAACCGGGCGGAACAGAATCTGGTAGCCCAGGCGCTGGAGGGGAACTTCGATGGGGATCGGTCCTTCATCTCCGAGATGGACGCCCTGGTGGCCTACCTTCAGGTGTTGGGCACCATGGTCGATTTCAACCAGTACTCCGAAGGCTACTTCGCCGAGTTCCGCTAGGTAAGAGGAGGTTACGCAATGGTTGAGTTTTGGTTCTGGATTACCGATCTGGGAAATAGCAAGATGGTCGCGCTGATTCTGTTCATGAGCACCTTCATCGCCATCGTGCTGTACCTGTTCACCAACAGCCTGCGTTCCCACCGCTTCGAATCTTACCGCTACATCCCGCTGGACGACGAGAATTCCGATCTGGATCCGAACCTCGCACCCGGCGACCGCACCAAGGGCGAAAGGTCATGAGCACGAGTGAAAAGCCGAGCAGCAAACCAGGCAAGCCGTCGGACAAGGTCGAAACCACCGGCCATGTCTGGGATTCGAACCTGCAGGAATACGACAACCCGTTGCCGCGCTGGTGGCTGTGGGGCTTCTATGCCACGGTGGTCTTCGCCGTCGTGTACTGGATCGTGTATCCGGCCTGGCCGGTGGGCGGATCCTTCACCAAGGGCCTGAACACCATCACCTTCATGAGCGATGGCGAGGAAACCACCACGCATTGGAACACGCGCTCGCTGCTCGCCCGTGACATGCAGACCGGTCGCCACGCGGTGCGCCAACGGGAAATGCTGGAGCGGGTCGGTGCGATGGAGTACGAGACCATCGCCACCGATCTCGATGCGATGAGCTTCGTCAACGCCTACGCCAAGGGCACCTTCGGCACCTGGTGCGCAGCCTGCCACCAGACCGGGGCCGCCGGCGTGATCGGCCAATATCCGAACCTGCGCAACGACCAGTGGAAGTGGGGCGGTACCTTCGCCGAAATCGAGCAGACGCTGACGCAGGGTCGTATCGGATATATGCCCGGTTTCCGCGAAAGCCTGAATCGGGAGCAACTCGATCAGGTGTCCGCCTATGTGCTCGCGCTGAACGGCTATGACATGGACGAGACGGCGGTCGACGCGGGCGAGGCCATCTACACCGGCCATCTGGGCGGCTGCTTTCAGTGCCACGGCATGGATGCCGAAGGGCTCACCTCCCAGGGGGCGCCGAACCTGAAGAACAACCTCTGGGGCCTGGTCAATGTCCCGGGTGCCGCCACGGACGAGGAGCGTCAGGCGCGGGTGGCCCGTTTCGTTCACGATGGCGTCCAGCGCCAGATGCCGGCTTACGCCGATCTCCTGTCGCCGACCGAGATCAAGGTCCTGACCGCCTACGTGCATTCCCTCGGCGGCGGGCAGTAGGCCCGCCCGGCACGCCCAGGATCCAGGGCCAGCCGGCCTGACGGCTGGCCAGCGCGCCTCTTCCACAAGGCGGTCGTGTGTTCTCGGAGCGGGAAGCACCGGCCGCGGTAGAATGACGCTCGCCGAGTCGATGGGGTGCCGCCGTCGTCAGCCGCTCTGATCGAGCCTTTCCCCACGACTCCTGCCTTATTTTCTTGAGCGCCGGCAGCAGCCGGCCGGTGATTCCATCATGGCCGAGTCCTTGTTCGAAGCGCGCGTTCCAATTCATCCGCGCTCCGTGTCCGGGCGTTTTCGGAACCTGAAGACCGGCATCCTGGTGCTGGCCTACGCGGTGTTCTTTCTGCTCCCCTGGCTGCGCTGGGAGCGCGCGAGCGGGCCCTCGCAGGCGCTGCTGTTCGATATCCCCAACCGCCAGTTCTATCTCTTCGATCTGGTCGTCTATCCGCAGGACATCTTCTGGCTGGCGGGTCTGTTGATGATCGCGGCCTTGTTGTTGTTCTTCGTCACCGGCCTCGCCGGGCGGGTTTTCTGCGGTTATTTCTGCTTCCAGACCCTGTGGACCGACGTCTACATGTTTCTGGAGCGGCACATTCAGGGCGAGCGCCCGGCCCGGTTGCGGCTGATGAAGCAGCGCTGGAACGCGGAAAAGCTGGTGAAGCTGGGCGCGACCCATGTCAGCTGGCTGCTGGTGGCCTTCGCCACCGGTCTGGGTTTCGTGCTGTACTGGGCCGATGCGCCGACTCTGGTGGCAGCCTTCTTCACCGGCCAGGCGCCGTCCGCGGCCTATGTAACAACCGGGCTGCTGACGCTGACCACCTATACCTTCGCCGGGCTGGCACGGGAACAGGTCTGCACTTACATGTGCCCCTACGCCCGATTTCAGACGGTGATGTTCGACCGCGATACCCTGATCGTGTCCTACGATCGGGCGCGCGGCGAAGGCCCCGCCGGACGCGCGAAGCCGAGCCGGGACCTGAAAAGCCAGGAGCAGCGGCAGAACCGCGGCGTCGGCGACTGCATCGACTGCAATTATTGCGTACAGGTCTGTCCGACCGGTATCGACATCCGCGACGGGTTGCAGATCCAGTGCATCCACTGTGCGCTGTGTATCGACGCCTGCGATGCGATCATGGACAAGCAGGGCTGGTCGCGCGGCCTGATTCGGTACACCTCGGAGGCTGCGCTGGAGGGCAAGAAGACCCGCTTTCTGAAGCTGAAGACGGTGGGCTATGGGGCCGCGATCCTGGTGGTCACGGTGCTGCTGGGCGCGAGCATCCTGAACCGTCCGGATCTGGATGCCAACGTCAATCAGGTACGCCAGCCGCTGTTCGTGCAGATGGCCGATGGCAGCACCCAGAACAGCTACGAGATCGGCCTGAACAACAAGACCCAGCGCAGCCTGGACCTGGAGTTGCACCTCGTCGGGCTCGAGGGGGCCACCCTGGACCTCGGTCGGGTCGAGGACATCCTGTTGGAGCCGTCGCAACGCACCACCGTGCTGGCCCGGGTTCGTTATCATGCCCAGGAAGGGGATCCGGCGCGCCTGCCTCTGATCTTCGAGATCCGGGATCGGGACCAGGTCATGGAGCCCCTGCGCGTGGACTCCCAGATGAGTCTGCCCCGGTGAAGCTCCGATGTAGCGGCGCGTGCGCGCGCTCGTACAATGCACGTTGGGTGGTCCCGGTGCAGCGGGTGTTGAGGGTCTGGGGAACGCGGCGCCCGGACCGAAGCGGGCATCGAATCGCGCTGAATCCACACGCTGATTTTGGAAGGTACCATGGATAATCTGGTCGTCAGTCTCGGTCTGGGTGTCGCGCTGATCGCGACCCTGTTCTTCCTGCTCTACCGGTTCACCAGCCTGCGGGGCTATCCGACCGCGGGGCTGGTGTTCGCGATCACCATGGTGGTGTTCATTCCTTTTTCGGTGCTCACCTGGAGCAGCGCCGATGTGTTCGCCATCCATCTGGCACTGTATGTGATCGTGCCCTACGGCCTGGGGATCATCACCACGCAGCTCGAATCGGAGAGTGGCAGCAAGGCCAAGCGCGGGCGGCTGCACTGGTTTCATCTGACCTTGATCGGGTTCTTCGGGGTCGTGGCCACCGTGAATGCGATCCTGCTGTCGGTGGCCACCCACGGCATGCCGCCGCAGTTCGTGGGTGTGTTTCTGCCCGCGCCGCAGAGCCAGGCGACCCAGGTTACCTCGGGCTTTCCCGGCACGGTGGCCCGGATCAGCGAACGCAAGGAGGCCCTGGCGGTCGGCTACTTCGACCAGATGCGTGTGCAGCGGGAGGTCGGCTGGGAGGTCGAGCAGGGCTGGGTGCGCCGGCCCACGGCGGGGGAGCCGGCGCTGTTTCAGATCCGTGTCCAGGACCGCGACGGTCGGCCCGTCTCCGATGCGGTGATCGAGGGGCAGTTCATGCGGGTGTCGGACTTCAACATCGATCAGGACTTCGCGATGCAGCCCCTGGGTAACGGCCTGTATCAGGTCGAGGTCACCCTGGCGGCCGCGGGCCGCTGGGACCTGCTGTTCCGGGTGCGGCAGGGTGGGCACACTCACGAGCAGCAGGCCAGCACTCGAGTGCGCGATGGCCACAGTTAAATGCCGGATCGCCAGGCCGCTGCATCCCCGCACCGAAGTCACGGGTCGTCCTGCGCGGTCGATCCGAGTGGGCTCGCGCGGTGCCGCCGCGCGGGGTCCGACCAACCGCTGTAGCGCCTGATGGCGTCGATCGAACCCATCGAACCCCAAGTGGCCACGCAACCGGTCCCGGCGGGCACGGAGCAGGACTGCTTCCACTGTGGCCTGCCGGTCCCCAGCACCGCTCGCTATCCGGTGTCCTTCGAGGGCCAGGACCAGCCGACCTGCTGTGGCGGCTGCCAGGCGGTCGCCACGGCCATCATCGAGAATGGGCTGGGCGGCTACTACCATCACCGGACAGCGGTGGCGGGTAGCCCCGGTCAACCCCTGATTCCGGATGAACTGCGCGATCTGAAGCTCTTCGATCAGCCGGAATTGCAGCGCCAGTTCGTGACCGACGAGACCGAGCGGGGCTCCGGCCGGGTGCTGCGCGAGGCCTCGCTGATCCTCGAGGGCATTACCTGTGCGGCTTGTGTATGGCTGAACGAACGCCATGTGCGCACGTTGGCCGGGGTCACCGATTTCAGCGTGAATTACTCCACCCATCGGGCGCGGGTGCGCTGGGATCCGGAACGTCTGGCCCTGTCCGATATCCTGCAGGCGATCCGCGGCATCGGGTATCGCGCCCACCCCTACGATCCCGGCACCCGCGATCAGGCCTTCCGGCGCGAGCGTCATGTAGCGCTGCGGCGGCTCGCGGTCGCGGGGCTCGGCATGATGCAGGTGATGATGCTGGCGGTTGCTCTGTGGCTGGGTGCCGGCGACGAGAATCACGCCGGGCTGTTGCAGTTCATGCGCTGGATTGCGGCCGGTCTGACCACGCCGGTGGTCTTCTACGCGGCCCTGCCGTTCTACCGCAGTGCCTGGCGCGATCTGCGCCATGGGCAATTGGGCATGGATGTGCCGGTGAGCCTGGCGATCGTCGCCACCTATGTGGCCAGCGTCTATTCGGTGCTGCTGGGTACCGGCGAGCACGTGTATTTCGAGTCCGTGGCGATGTTCGTTTTCTTCCTGCTGACCAGCCGCTACCTGGAGTTGATGGCCCGTCAGCGCTCAAGCCAGGCGGTGGATCGCCTGGACCGCCTGATTCCGGCGCTCGCGACCCGCGTGGCGTCCGACGGCAGCGAGCAGCAGGTGCCGGTGGCCGAGTTGGTGCCCGAGGACCGGGTGCGGGTGCGTGCCGGCGAGACCCTGCCCGCCGATGGCGTGGTCGAGGCGGGCGAGTCCACCGTGAATCAGGCCCTGCTGACCGGTGAGCCGGAACCCTGCCTGCGCCGGTCCGGCGATGCCGTGACCGGCGGCACGGTCAATGTCGACAGTCCGTTGCTGGTGCGGGTCACCCAGGTCGGTGCCGAGACTACCCTGGCTGCGATCCAGCGCCTGCTGGACCGCGCGCAGAGCGAGAAACCGCGCCTGGCCCGACTGGCCGAGAAAGGCACCGGGCACTTCGTTGCCGCCGTGCTGATCCTGACCGCCCTGGTGGGCTTGTTCTGGTTTTTCTGGCTCGCCCCCGATCGGGCGTTGTGGGTGATGGTGGCGATGTTGGTGGCCACCTGCCCTTGTGCGCTGGCCCTGGCGACGCCGGTGGCGATCACGACGACGACCGGGGTGCTGTCACGCATGGGCCTGTTGCTGACCCGCGGTCAGGCGGTCGAGGATCTGGCCCGCGCCACGGTGGTCTGCTTCGACAAGACCGGCACGCTGACGATGGGTCGCCCGGAGTGGGTCGGCACGCAGGTGCTCCATCCCGGTCTGGACGAACGCGCCGTTCTTGGGATGGCGGCCGCACTGGAGCGTCACTCCGAGCATCCGCTGGCCCAGGCCCTGGTGCAGGCCGCGGGCAGCATGCCCCCGGTGCCCCTGAGCCGGGTGCGCAACGTCCCCGGGCGCGGGCTGTCGGCCCTGCTGGATGGCGTCGAGCTTCGGGTCGGCACCGCCGATTTCGTCGGGCTGGAGTCGATGCCGAATACGGGGCAGCCACCCCGGGCCCATGCCCAGGCGACCGCGGTCTGGCTGGCCCGTGGCGGTACGGTCATAGCGGTGTTCTGGCTGGCCGATCAGCCACGGCCTCGCGTCCACGAGACGGTGGCGGAATTGCAGGCCCTGGGCACTGAGGTGGTGCTGCTGTCCGGCGACCGCTCCGAGGCCACCGCCTTTTTCGCCGACCGGGCCGGGATCGCGGAGGCCCATGGTGGCATGACGCCGGAGGACAAGGTGGCCTATGTGCGCCAGCGCCAGGCCGCCGGTGCGATCGTGCTGATGGCCGGGGAGGGCATCAACGATGCGCCGGTCCTGGCCTGCGCCGATGTCTCGCTGGCCATGGGCAGCGGCACCCGCATCGCGCAGACCCAGGCCGATCTGGTCCTGATGGCCGATCATCTGGAAGCCATTCCGGCCGCGATCCGGCAGGCGCGCAAGACCCTCGGCATCGTGCGCCAGAATATCGCCTGGGCCATCGGCTACAACGTGCTGGCCCTGCCGGTGGCCGCCACCGGGCTGCTGACGCCCTGGCTGGCGGCACTGGGCATGTCCCTGAGTTCGCTGCTGGTGGTCGGCAATGCCCTGCGGCTACGGCGCGAGGGAGAGGCCCTGCTCAGCAGCGAACAAGGCCGGGAACCGATTCCCGTGCCGGTGATCCGACCGGCCGATGCGCCCTGACCCCACGTCGGTACGGTGCTGTGCGCTTTCTCCGCAGAGCATCCCCCGTAGGAGGCGAGCCCCCTCGGCAACGCCTTTCCCAGCGCAAGACCGGGCAGGGCGTATTCACCACGAAGACCGCGAAGACACGAAAAAGGGCTTTTAGGGGGTGCCGCGGTGCGCGGCCGATGGGGCTACGGCTCGGGTGCGAATCAGGACGGCCCTGGACCTGGAATGTGGCGGGGTTCCCAGCAGGGAAGGCGGGTCGGTGGTAGGCTTTGGCGATGGACGTTCTTTATCTGCTGATTCCGCTGGCGATGGTGTTCGTGGTGTTTGTCGCCTTTGCGCTGTTCTGGGCCATTCGTTCCGGCCAGTATGAGGACATGGAAGGTCCCGCGCATCGGATCCTGATGGACGACGACGACCCGATGATTCCGGGGAACGACGACCGCCCCCGGCAGGACCCCAACCGCCCCGACGATGGCCCCCGTTCCGATACCCCCCGTTCCGATACCCCCCGTTCCGGTTCCGATGCTGCGCGTCCGGATCCAGGCCGTCCTGATGGACCTGGGGGCGGGAGCGCTCCGGGCCGCTAGGCACGGTGATCGGGAGTCACCCTTCTTGCGTCCGCTTCGGCTTCGGCATACCCTTCCCGCAAAATTCATTGATGGAATCGCTGATCATGCGCGACTGGTTCACCTTCGAAAATCTCCCCCTGACGCTAATCATCGTCCTGATCGTGATGTCTTGGTTGAGCTTCTTTTCGGTGATTCTGTTCGGCGGCTAGGGCCTTCGCTCGCAGCGGGCCTTGCGGAGCCTCCAGTCGGGGTGGCGTTTCATGGCCCAGCAGTTGGCCGAGCAAGCGGCGCGAGGTCTGGGCAATGGATTCCCGCGACAGTGTGCTTTCGGGCTGCAGGAGTTGGCGCTGCAGCTCCCGATCCTGATAAACGATCTGCGCCGGTTGCGGATCGAAGGCCTTCTCCAGGCTGATCCGCAACAGCCGCCCCAGATTGATCCCCCGGCCGTCATCGAGCACGATCATGTGCGGCGCGAGGCCTCGAGCGGGGTCCGGGCGCGGGAAATCCAGCACCTCGAGCAGCAGATGGGCTTGCCCGCGCTGGCGAATACCCAGATGGATGTCGGTGGCCGCCACCTCGACCAGATAGACGGTCCGGCCGATGGCCCGACGCAGGTCCTCGATCTGGCGCTGATAGGCCGCCGAGGGCCAGAGATCTCCCGGGTGGTGCAGATCCGAATCTGGCATCAGCGCGCCCCGGACGGGCCCCTCGTCGCTATCCGGCTCATGGTCGGCGCCGACGCCAGGGTTTTTGGGCGAGCTGCGCCAGCAACGTGTCGATCTCTTCGGCCGTGGTCTCGCGGCCCAGGCTGAAGCGCACCGTCCCGCGGCCCACCTCCGGTGCCACGCCCATCGCGCGCAGGACCGGCGACAGCTCGATCTGGCCGGAATGACACGCCGATCCGGTGGTGGCGGCGACCCCATCGAGTGCCGCCAGGACCTCGGCGCCGGTGGTGTCGAGGAAGGACACGCTCAGGGTGTTGGGCAGTACCGGGCCGGTCTCGCCATGAAACACCACGCGGTCGCCGAGTTGCGCCTGCAGGGTCTGGCGCAGGTGGTTGCGCAGTCCCCGGACTCGGGTCATCGGTGCCAGGTCGCGGGCGAGCGAGGCCGCCTCGCCGAGGGCCGCCGCGAGCATCGCGCTCTCGGTGCCGGCGCGCCGGCCACTCTCATGGGCGGCTCCGTGAATCAAGGGCTCCAGCGCGGTCCCGGCGCGGATGTACAGGGCGCCGATGCCTTTGGGGGCCTGGAACTTGTGGCCAGCCAGGCTCAGCAAATCCACCCCGAGTGCTTCGACGCGCGTTGGAATCTTGCCCACCGACTGGGCGGCATCGGTATGGAACAGCACCCCGTGCGTCCGCGCGATCCGGGCGCATTCGGCAATGGGCTGGATGGTGCCGACCTCGTTGTTGGCGTGCATGATGCTGACCAGCAGGGTGTCCGGGGTGATCGCCCGACGCAGGTCGGCCGGATCGACCCGCCCGGCGCGATCCACCGGCAGCCAGGTGACCGCCACACCCTGACGCTCCAGGAAGCGACAGGGTTCGACGATCGCCGGGTGTTCGATCTGCGTGGTGATCAGGTGAGGCCGCGGTGGCTGCCGGTGGAAGAACACCCCCTTCAGCGCGAAGTTGTTGGCCTCGCTGCCACCACTGGTGAAGACGATCTCGGCGGGCGCACACCCCAGCAGGGCGGCGACCTGCGCGCGTCCAGCCTCCACCGCCGCACGCGCCGGTGCACCCGCCCAGTGAGCGCTGGAGGGGTTGCCGAAGGCCGCGTCCAGCATCCGGAGCATCACCGCCCGAACCCGCGGCGCAAGCGGGGTGCTGGCGTTGTGATCGAGGTAGATCGGGCTCATGGCTCGGAGCATAACAAGAGTCGGTGTCGCGGATCGCTTTGCCGGTCTCTGGAGGGGGTTGCGCAACCGCCCGGCGCCCGAAGGGGGTCCCGGGCGTGCCATAGTGTTCCATCGCTTCGGCAGGATGATCGATGAATCCGTTTTCCTTGCAGTGGCTGTGGCAGGCAATCCGGGGACGCAGCTTGACGTTTGCGCTGATCTTTCTGCTGCTGGCGGCGGGCGTGTCGGCACCGGATCTGGTGCGTGCGCTGCTGAGGCCGCTGGACCTGTCCTGGTGGGCCGCCTGGGTGGCACCGGTCCTCGTCTTCTGGTTGTTGGTGCGGCTCGAACCCGTGCTGGTGCCCTCGGAGACGCTGCGGCGTCGGTTGGCCCTGGGGCTGGTGGCCATCGCCTTGATTGTGGCCTTCGTGGGCTTCATGACGCCGCGATGGCTGGGGGTCTCGGCGACAGCGGGATAGCGGCATCGGCCCAGGCGCATCGGGCCGGGCGCCTCGGGAGACTTGATCAGCACCCAAGCTCCGCCGGCCGTCTGATTGGCGTGTGTAGGAGGCCAGTCTCTGGGCGACCGGTTTTCCAGCGCCAGGGCGTCGCCGAGAGGGCTCGCCTCCTACAGGGGGGGGGCAGGCCCAACGGCGGTGCGGCGCGCAAGCCTCAAAAGCCCTTCTTCGTGTCTTCGCGGTCTTCGTGGTAAATAACGTGCTGCACGGGCTGGGAGGGCCGGCGGGGTTTTGGTCGGGCTCAGTGGGTGTGCGGGTGTTCGTGGTGGTCATGGTGCTTGTGGTGGCCGTGGTGCTCGGGGTGGTGCATGCCCGGACCCGGTCTGTCCGGCGGGTTGCGATGGACCGGAATCTCGAGGTTGATCTGCTCGTCGTGGGCCAGGTACAGGATCAACGGCACGTGGACGCCCTCTGTCAGCCCCTCAGTCAGCATGGAGTGCAGGCCGATGAGCATCAGATGCAGTCCGCCCGGGGCCATGATGAGCTGGCCACCTTCGGGCAGTTCCAGCGACGCAACCTCGCGCATACGCATCACCCCGGCGGCATCCTGCCGGTGTTCGTGCAGTTCGACCGCGGCGGCGACCGGCGATTCGGCACCGATCACCGTCAGGTTTCGATGACTCTGGTTGTTCAGGGTCAGGTAGGCCGCCGTGATGGTGGCATTCGGGGGCGGCAGGCGTACCCAGGAGCCGGGGCCGACGGTCACGCCCGCCGGGCAGGCACAGGTAACGGGCGCGGGGTGCGTCGCGGGTCCGGCGGAGACGGGGGTGCCCAATCCCAGCATCGTCACCAGGGCTAGCAGCAGTGCGACCTGAAGCATGAGGGGCGATCTCCGAAAACAGGCGGGCGGGGGCAGGCAGCGTAGCACTGGCCGGCAGTGAGCAGGCAGGGCCAGTGGGTGGGAGTGTGACCGAAGCCGTCTCCGGTCACGCCTCCAGCGTGGCGCGCAGCGCCTGGAAGGCGCGATTCTCGAGTTGACGGATACGTTCGGCGGAGATGCCGTAATCCGCGGCCAATTCGTGCAGGGTGGCCTTGGGCTCGATCAGGTGGCGACGAACCACGATGTCGCGGGTGCGGGCATCGAGGGAGCCCAGAGATTGCTGCAAGCGGGCTTGATAATGACGATCCCAGTCGGCATCCTCGGCGATCTGCGCGGGATCCTCGCCGCGGTGGTGGCCGGACAGGTGTTCTGCCGGCACCAGGACACTGCGCTCGTCATCCTCGCTGGGATTCGAATCGAAGCTGGCATCCCGGCTGGCCAGGCGGTTCTCCATTTCCAGGACGTCGCTCTCGGGAACGCCCAGATCCTGCGCGACCGCGGAGACCTCGGCGGCATTCAGCCAGCCCAGGCGCTTCTTGGCCTGGCGCAGGTTGAAAAACAGCTTGCGTTGCGCCTTCGTCGTGGCCACCTTGACGATGCGCCAGTTACGCAGGATGAATTCGTGGATCTCGGAACGGATCCAGTGCACCGCAAAGGAGATCAGGCGCACGCCCTGTTCCGGATCAAAGCGACGCACGGCCTTCATCAGGCCCACGTTGCCCTCCTGGATCAGGTCGCCCAGTGGCAACCCATAGCCCTTGTACCCGCGGGCCACATGGACCACGAAGCGCAGGTTGTGCAGGATCAATTGGCGCGCGGCGTCCAGGTTGGCCTCATCGCGCAGGCTGCGCGCCAGCCGCTGTTCTTCCGTGGCGTCCAGCACCTCGATCCGGCCCACGGCCGCCATGTAATGGTCCAGGTTGCCGACCGAAACCGGCAGGTCCGCCGACCTGCGTACCAACGCCTGAGTCCTGGCCTGATTTCTGGCTTCGTTCATCACAGGATTCTCCCCAAAAGAATGCCACCATATTAGAAGTTCGCGAATTAGAGCGCCAGATTCCTCACGGGTTCACTGCATCCCCGGGTTGCTGTTCCCGGTATCGGTGCAATGTCCAGCCGCCGGTGCATGCCTCAGACGTTTCCGGGTCCGGCCGGGTCCGGGTTCCGGGTGGGTCGGGGTCTGGGGGGTGTCAATCGCGCAGGGCGATCATGCTGCCGAGGCGGGCGCCGATCCAGCCGAGGATCAGGCCGCCAGCGATCAAGGCGAGGCCGAGTGGTGCCGCAGGACCCGGCATGGGCATCGGCAGGCCAAAGGCGGCTGCGGCTGCCTCGACCGGCTCCCGGGCCAGCAGCACGCCGACCCAAAGCAGCAGATAGGCGAAGACGCCTCCGCCGAGGCCAATCACCACGCCCCCGTACAGCGACGGGCGGCGCAGGAAACGGTCGGTCGCTCCGGTGATTCGCGAAATTGCGATCTCCTCGCGCCGTTCGCGCAGTTCCGAGGCCGACGCGGCCATCAGGATCAGGGCGACGCCGAGGCCCAGCAGACCGGTGATGACCAGCAGGATACGCAGGCCGGCACCGTGCAGGGCCTGGAGTTGCCGGATCCATTCATGGTCGCTGACGATGGTGGCCTGGGGAACCGTGGTGGCGAGGACCCGCTCCAGCGCGTGTACCGCCTCCGGGGTCGAGGTCAGGGGCAGCACCTCGATGATCGCCGGGAGCGGGTTGCTGTCCAGCCAGTCCAGCAGGCCCGGGTCGGGCAGCGCGGCCCGGTAGGTGGCCAGGGCCTGATCCGCACTGATGTGGGTGATGGCAGCCACGTTCGGCAACGCGCCGATCCGATCGGCCGCCGCCGCTTGTTCGTCCGCGGTGAGGTCATCGAGGTAGAGCGCGATGCGCGGTTCGTGGTCGATCCCGCCGGCGAGGTGCTGGGCGTGGTCCAGCAGCAGCCACAGGTACGCCGGCAGCGCCAGAATGAAGCCGAGTACGGTGATCATGATCAGGGTATGGCCGGGGGCCTGAAGGCGGCGTCCAACGCTGCGGCGCGCGGCATCGGCGTGGTTGTAGGCCCAGGCCTGCACGTGCCCGGCGCGTTCGCCGTTGCCACGCATGCCATGGCCCTGGCCCTGGCCAGGAGAGGCCTTGTGCAGAGGGCTCTTGTTGTGGAAGGCCTTCATGCGCGGCCTTCGCTGCGGGGACCATGACGCGCCTCCAGCTGGCCGTTCTCCAGATGCAGCATCGGCTTGCCCAGGCTCGAGATCAGTTCCAGGTTGTGGCTCGCCACCAGGGCCGTCACGCCGACGCGATTGAAGTCCAGGAACAGGTTCATGATCTCCCGGGACAAGGCCGGATCAAGATTGCCGGTGGGTTCGTCGGCCAGCAGCAGAGCCGGCCGGTGCACGATGGCCCGGGCGATGCCCACGCGCTGCTGTTCCCCGGCGGAGAGGGTCTGCGGGGCCGCGTTTTCCTTGTTCAGCAGGCCGACCTTGTCCAGCGCCGCGCGCACCCGCTTGCGGGCCTCGCCACGACGATAGCCGAGAATTTCCAGCGGTAGCGCGACGTTGGCCTGTACCGAACGATCGAACAGCAGGCGGTGATCCTGAAAGACCAGGCCGATGCTGCGGCGAAACTGCGGCACCCGACGCCGGGGCAGGGTCTCCAGGTCCTGGCCGTTGACCATGATGCGGCCCCGGGTCGGGCGTTCCAGGCGCGCGATCAGGCGCAACAACGTGCTCTTGCCCGCGCCGGAGGGTCCGGTCACGAAGGCCAGGGCCCCGGTGTCCACGCGTAGGTTGATGTTGTGCAGCGCCGCGGTGCTGCCGTCGAAGTGCTTGGTGACGCGCTGCAGCTGGATCATGGAGTCGGATTCATCGGACGCGGGCCTTCATCGCGATCGTTGCGAGGCAGGCTGGCGTGTTGGTCGGCATTTCGGCAGGTCCGGCCACGCGGTTTCAGGCCGCTCCGTCCGGGGCGCGGTTCAACAGGGCGCGTACGAAGGCCTGTGCCTCGAAGGGCTGCAGATCCTCGGCCTTTTCGCCGACGCCGACAAAGCGCACCGGGATGCCGAACTGCTCGGCCAGCGCGAACAGCACGCCGCCGCGGGCCGTGCCATCGAGCTTGGTGACCACCAGGCCGGTGACGCCGAGGGCCTCGTGAAATTGCCGAACCTGGTTGATCGCGTTCTGGCCGGTGCCGCCGTCGATGACCAGCAGCACTTCGCTGGGGGCGTCGGGATCCAGTCGGCCCATCCCCCGTTTGACCTTGCGGATCTCCTCCATCAGGTTGCTTTGGGTATGCAGGCGCCCGGCGGTATCGGCGATCATCACCTCGATCCGGCGCGACTGCGCCGCCTGCAGCGCATCGAAGACCACCGAGGCGGAATCCGCGCCGGTGCCCTGGGCGATCACCGGAACCCGGTTGCGCTCGCCCCACGTCTGCAGCTGTTCCACCGCCGCGGCCCGGAAGGTGTCGCCGGCGGCGAGCAGCACCGAGTAGTCTTCGTTGCGCAGGTGATGGACCAGCTTGCCGATGGTGGTGGTCTTGCCGGCACCATTCACGCCGACCACCAGGATCGAGAACGGCTTGCCCGGCGTCGGTTCGATCGCCAGCGGCTGTTCTACCGGTTGCAGCACCGCGATCATCGCCGCTTCCAGCGCCTGCAGCAGCGCCTCGGCATTGCCCAGTTCGCCGCGCTTCACGGCGCGGGTGATCTGGTCCATGATGCGTTGCGTGGCCTCCACGCCCACGTCGGAGAGCAGCAGGCGCTCCTCGAGCTCCTCGAACAGGCTCTCGTCGATCCGGCGTTGCAGCAACTCCCCGATGTCGGTCGTGAGGATCCGACCGGTCTTCTCCAGGCCACTGCGCAGGCGCTGGAACAGACCGGCACGGGCCGGCGCATCGGGCGGTGTTTCTTTTTTTCGGAAACCGAACATGGTGTCTGTGGTCAAGGGATAGGGTCCGGCAATGCTATCACGAGGGTTGGGAATGATGAGACGGGTACTTTCAGGGTTAATGGCCGGCTGTGTGCTGCTGCTCGGCGCCTCGGTCGCCGTGGCGGCCGGGGTGGTGGAGCACCGGCTGGAGAATGGCCTCACGGTGCTGGTCCAGACGGATCGGCGGGCGCCGGTGGTGACCCACCAAGTCTGGTACCGGGTCGGCTCGATGGACGAGCACAGCGGCATCAGCGGGGTCTCGCACATGCTCGAACACATGATGTTCAAGGGCAGCGCGGCCTTTCCCCCGGGGGAGTTCTCGCGCATCGTCGCGAGCCTCGGCGGGCGGGAGAATGCCTTCACCGGGCGCGACTACACCGGCTATTACCAGATCCTGGGGCGCGAGCACTGGGAAACGATGATGGCGATGGAGGCCGAGCGCATGCACGGGCTGAAACTCACCGAGGCCGAATTCCTGCCGGAGCGGCGGGTGGTGATCGAGGAACGGCGTCTGCGCCCCGAGGATCAGCCCAATTCTTTGCTGCGCGAGCAGTTCATGGCAACGGCGTTCTTCAATCAACCCTACGGGCATCCGATCCTGGGCTGGATGACCGACATCGAGGCCTATACCGTCGACGATCTGCAGGCGTGGTACGAGGCCTGGTATGCGCCGAACAACGCCACGGTGGTGGTGGTCGGCGACGTCGATGCCGATGCGGTGATCGCGGCCGCCGAGAAGCACTTCGGCCCGATTCCCGCGCGGGCGCTGCCGGAGCGCAAGCCCCGCGCCGAGACCCCGCAACGCGGCGAGCGCCGCATCACCCTGCAGGTGCCCGCCGAACTGCCCTACCTGATGATGGGCTGGAAGACGCCGGCGCTGACCAGCCTCGAGGATCCCACCGACGCCTACGCGCTGATCGTCGCTCAGGGCGTGCTCAGTTCCGGGGATGCCTCGCGCTTCGCCCGCCGCCTGGTGCGCGAGGACGAGGTCGCGACCAGCAGTTCCGCCTACTACAGCCCGTTCAGCCGCATGGACACCTTGTTCACCGTCGGTGCCACGCCGACCGCCGGGACCGGGATGGACCGCCTGGAGACGGCGCTGCTCGAGGAGATCGAGCAGCTGAAGGCCGCTCCGATCGATGCGACCGAATTGCAGCGGGTCCAGGCCCGGGTGATCGCCTCGGAGATCTTCCGGCGCGACTCGATCCAGTCGCAGGCGATGGAGCTCGGTCTGCTGCAGAGCATCGGCCTCGGCTGGCAGGTGGCCGACGACTATGTCGAGCAAATCCGGGCCGTGACGGCCGAAGACGTGCAGCGGGTCGCGCGCGAGTACCTGGTACCTGAACGGCGCACGGTGGGCGTGCTGGATCCGCTGTCGATGGGAGGTGATGCATGAGGGCCCTTAAAGGATTTGGCGCGCAGATGCTCGGTGCGCAGGTGTTCGACGCCCCGGGGGCGGTCACCGGCCGGATGTCGGCATGGGGACGCGGATGGGTGCTGGCGGTCGGTCTTGCGGCCTTTGGCCTGAGTGGCGTCGGGCAGGCGGTGGAGATCGAGGAATGGTCGACCGAGCAGGGCCTGCGCGTGCTGTACGCACCGGCGCCGACGCTGCCGATGCTGGATATCCAGTTGAGCTTCGATGCCGGTGCGGCCCGCGACGGTGAGCGCAACGGCCTGGCCCGCTTGACCAACCGAGCGCTGGCCCACGGACCCGCCGGCATGGATGCCTCGGCCGTGGCCGAGCGCTTTGAATCGGTCGGAGCCCAGTTCAGCACCACCTCGGCCCGGGACATGGCCATCGTCAGCCTGCGCACGCTGACCGAGCCCGACTGGATGGCCGAGGCCACCGAGGTTCTGATCGACCTGCTCGCGGCACCGGCCTTCCCGGAGGACGATCTGGCCCGGGAGCGCCGGCAGATGGCGCAGGCCCTGCAGCGGGAGCGCCAGGAGCCCGGTTCGGTGGCCAGCCGTCGCTTCTACCAGTTGATGTATGGCGATCACCCCTACGGGAATGCGCCCAGTGGCGACGAGACCACGGTCCCGACCCTGACCCGCGACGAGGTGCAGGCCTTCTTTGACCAGTACTACACCGCCGGCAATGCGGTGCTGGCGCTGACCGGAGACCTCTCGCGCGAGGCGGCCGAGGCCTTGGCCGAGCGCATCGCGGCGGCGCTGCCCGAGGGCGAGCGGGCGCCCGCGCTCGCGCCGGTGCCGCGGCGTGACGAAGCGGTCACCGAGCGGATCGCCTTTCCCTCCGAGCAGGCGCACATCTTCATGGGCGTCCCGGCCCTGCGGCGCGACGATCCAGACTACTACTCGCTGACCGTCGCCAATCACGCGCTCGGCGGCGGTGGCTTCACCTCCCGTTTGTTCCGCGAGGTGCGCACCCAGCGGGGCCTGGCCTACTCGGTGTACAGCTCGGTGCAGCCAATGGCAGCCGAAGGCCCCTTCCTGATCGGCATGCAGACCGGGATCGATCAGGTCGACGAGGCCCTCGAGGTGTTGCGCGACGAGATGGCGCGGTTGCATCGTGCGGGCGTGGACGGCGAGGAGATGGAAGCCTCGCAGGCCAACATCATCGGAGGGTTCCCGTTGCGCCTGGCCTCGAACAACGACATCGTGCGCAATCTGGGCATGATCGGATTCTACGATCTGCCGCTCGATTTTCTCGCCGAGCACAATGAGCGTATCGAGGCCGTGACCCCGGAGCAGGTGCAGAAGGCCCTGCAGCGCATCGATCCCGAAGCCCTGGTGACGGTCGTCGTCGGCGGGCGGGACTAGCGGCGGCCTCGCCAGGATGGCGGCGGACGCGACGACGATGGGCGCGATCGGCGTGTGCCCGGAATGAGTGATGCACACGAAGGGCCGTAGCCCGGGGCGCACTCCGCCGGCGCGCGCGGCCCGGGTGCGCATCATCGGCGGGGCCTGGCGTCGGCGGTGGCTGCCCGTCGCCGCGGTCCCCGGGCTGCGACCGAGCGCCGATGCCCAGCGCGAAACCGTGTTCAATTGGCTGCAACCCCACCTGCCCGGGGCGGCGGTGCTGGACCTGTTCGCCGGGACCGGGGCCTTGGGGCTGGAGGCGGCCTCTCGGGGTGCCGGCTCCGTCTGGCTGGTGGAGCAGAGTCCGGTGGCAGTGCGTCAGCTTGAAGCCAATTGCCAGATGCTCGGCGCACGGCAGGTGCAGGTGTTTCAGGGGGATGCGCTGCACCTGTTGGCCGCGGGGCCGGCCCTGCCGGCACCCCACCGGGCGAACGCCGCCATCTTCTCCGTGATGATGCCGTGGCCGGCAATCGGTACGGCGGCGGAAGGCATCGATGCCACGCAGGCCGCTGAGGCAGTGCCCGGCGGCTTCAACCCCGGTGTCTTCAACCCCGGTGTCTTCAACATCGTGTTCGTCGATCCACCCTTCGGCCAGGGTCTGGTCGCTCCGGTCCTGGAGCGGTTGCGCAGCGGCGCGTGGCTTGCCCCCGGTGCGCGCGTCTATGTGGAACAGGAGAGCGCCTTGCCCGCGCCGGCGGGCTGGACGATCCTGCGCGAGCGCACCGGCGGACAGGCCCGTGGCCTGTTGCTGGTCAGCCCGCTGGGCGACCCTGAGACGGCCCTGCGATGATGGATCCGGCGTCCGCGTCCGCGCGCCCGGTCGTCCCGGGTTGACCGCAGACCCAGTGGTACAGTCGTCGGCTCACCCCATCAGGCTCCTCCACGCCTTTTTTGCGGCCTTTCGCGGCCTGCCCCAGGTCTTCGCGCCGGGGATGCGCGGTTTGGTGGCCTGGCCAATTCTAATCAACGTCGTGCTGGTCGCGGGTTTGGTGACCATTGCCGCCTTCGGCTTCGATGCCCAGTTGGAGCGATGGCTGCCGGCGAGCTGGGGCTGGCTGGCTTGGCTGCTGTGGCCGCTGTTCGCGGTGGCGGTGCTGTTTCTTATCGCGGTGACCGCGGTGGGGGTGGCGGCCATCCTGGCCAGCCCCTTCGCGGGACCGATTGCCTACCGCAAGGCGCGCCAGATGGGCCGCACACCCGGCCAACCGGCGCGCTCCTTCGCCGGGGAATGTGCCCATGGCCTGACCACGGCCGTGCGCAAGCTCGGCTATTACGCCTTGCTGCTGATTCCGGTGCTGATCGTGAGCCTGATCCCGGGACTCAACCTGTTCGCGCCCCTGGCCTGGTTCATCTTTGGCAGCTGGGTGCTGGCCGTGGAGTTTCTGGAGGTGCCGCTGGCGAATGATGGCCAGCGTTTTGCCGAGGTGCGTCGCAGCCTGGCCGCGCATCGAATGGGCGCACTGGCCTTTGGTTCCGGCGCGGTGGTGCTGGCGATGGTGCCCGTGGTGAACCTGTTCATCGTGCCCGCCGCCGTGATCGGCGCCACTGAGGTCTGGGCGCGCCATCTGCAGCGGGATGTGGATCCCGGCACCCGGGATGGGAGGATCAGGCGGCCTCCGGACGCGGCGTCGGGGGCCGGGTCCGGCCCGTGAGCAGGCTCAGAAACAGCCCAACGCCCCGGTTGCAGCGCGAACACCAGACCATCGAGAGCCTGTTCGGGATCTGGTGCGCGAGGTGATGCGCTATGCCGGTCCGCGGATGCTGTTACGCCATCCCTGGCAGGCGCTGCGGCATATCCTCGACAAGCTGCGCCGGGTCGAGCACCCGATGGCCCTGCGCCGAAGGCGGCGACCCCGGAAGAAATAAGCGCGAAGAAATAAAACCGCAGGAAAAAAGCGCGTCGACGCGGCTCCGGTGATCGTGTCGGACGGAGGCCCAAGACTTCCTGCCAGAGTTCTCAAGAGCTTTTCCTAGAGCCATCGAACGGGGGTTCCGGTAGGCTTTCCCCTCAGGTCGACGGGGTGCGGGTGACGCCCCGGTTGACCCCGTGTGATCCGCACCCAGGAACGGCTCCATCGAGAGCCATTGTCGGGGTGGCGGGCGACTGCAGCAGGGACGCGACGGTCACGCCGACAGGGACGTAGTCACGGCCTCCCGCCACCCCGCCAATGGCTTTCGCCGCCGTCTTTCTGGGCCGTCTTTCTGGATAGGGTGCCCCGATGGGGATCGGAGCCAATCCCCATCGGGCCCGGCCGCCGACGTCCATACCCACCCACTTGGTCTGTCAAAGGGCGGAAAATACGTCTACTGTTATCCATAGGCGTCCTGAATCCCGGGGCGATCGAGCATCAAGCAGGGACGTACCGGCCATGACCACAGGGTGTACACGCGTACGGGCCGACTCGAAGCACGCCGGGTGGACGTCGGCGTTCGGGATCAGTGGACCCTGACATGCTGCCAACCGCCGCGCTGCGCATTTTGCTGGTGGACGATCACGCCCTGGTGCGGGCGGGGCTGCGGGGATTGCTGGAACTCGCGGGCGACATCACGGTGGTGGGCGAGGCGACCTCCGGCGAGGAGGCCTGCCCAATGGCGGCGAGCCTGCTGCCGGACGTGATCCTGCTCGATATCTCCCTGCCGGGCGTCAGCGGGATCGAGGCCATTGGCCGGCTCCTGCGCATCGCGCCGGAGGCCAGGATCCTGATCCTCAGCATGCATGAAGCCGAACCCTTTCCGGCGCTGGCCCTGGAGCGGGGGGCGCTCGGGTACCTGTCCAAGCGCAGTGCGCCGGAGGAGTTGGTGATCGCCGTGCGCACGGTGGCCGCGGGTGAGCGGTATCTGGGGCACGCGGTCGCGCAGCATGTGGCGATGGCCCACCTGCGCAAGGAACACGATCCCCTGAGCGCCCTGACCTCACGTGAGGTGGAGGTCTTTCTGTTGTTGGCCCGTGGTCGGTCGGTGAACGAGATTGCCGCGGCAATGAACCTGAGCCCGAAGACCGTGCACGCCCATCGCGCGGGTGTGCTACGCAAGCTGGGGGTGCGCAGCACCGTCGATCTGGTGCAGGTGGCGGTGCGCAGCGGGGTCATCGATGTGCACAGCCACTTTCCGGCTGCGTAGCATCAAGGCTCCGCCGGTGGTCAGACCGGGGCGCAGGAGGCCAGCCTCCGGATGACGGGTTTTCCGGGGGTGGCGCCGAGAGGGCTCGTCTCCTAGCGGGCCTGGTTAGGGCTTGTTCTTGTTGGTGTCTCCGTCCGGATCGTGCTCGGGCGGGTGCGTCTCCGTTTCCTCTGGCTCGGGAGACTCGCGCTCCGGAATCTCCTGGCCATTCACCACCGGGCGTCCACCGCCCCCCAGTTGCAGGATGGTCTCCCGATCGCGTTGGTCCTTGATCGCGTCGAAGAAGGAGTATTCGCCGTCGGTGACGGAGCGGGAGGTCTCGTCGAGTTCGTTGGCCAGTTCCTGGACGCTGCGGATGACGCGGATCAGCCGCTCGCCGGATTTGGACACCGAGAAGGTGTTGTTGCGCTTGGCCTCCTTGATGCTGTCGTTCAATTCCTGGATCGTGTCGTGCAGGGTCTTGTTCTCGGTCTGGAGGCGAGTGCCACTGCCCTCCAGTTCCGTGATCCGCGCGTGCAGGCGTTCGATCTCGGCCTCTTTGGTGGCGCGCAGCTCCTCGACCTTGCGCTGGTGCTCCTGCTCCACGCCTTGACGCAGCTTTTCCTGTTCCTGGCGCAGCGATTCGATCGCCTGTGCGTGATCGGCCTTCAGCGATTGCAGGTTGTCGTGCTGCTCGTGGCGCAAGGCTTCGGTGGCGCGGGCATGCTCGTCCCGGAACATCGTCATCGTTTTCTCCATCTCCGCCTTCGCGGACTGGAGATCGCGGGCATGACGCTCGGCGAGGTCGCCAAGCGCCGTCTCCTGCTGCTTGCGTAGCGCCTCCGTCTGGGTCTCGTGCGCGGTACGCAGTTCCTTCACATTGCGGTTGTTGGCCTCGTTCAGTTGCTGGATCAGGCCGGTGTGTTCATCGCCGATCCGCTGGATCTCCGCCGTGTGTTTTTGTTGCAGGCCCTCGAGGCTACCGGCGTGTTCGGCCCTGAGACGATCCAGAAGCTCGGTGTGTTCGGCCTGCGTCGATTCCAGGTTTTGGGCGTGCTCATGCTTCAGGCGCTTGATCGCATCGGCATGGTGGTCGCGGAGCATGTGCACCGTGTCGCCATGATCGGTTTCGAGGTCGGATACGGTGCGCGCATGGGTCTTGTTGGCGCTCTCGAGGGCCTCTTCGCCCCGTCGCTTCTGCAGGCTCGTCCCGATGGCGAATCCCAGTAAGGCACCGATCAGTGCCAGCAGAATGGCCACCAGGGCCACCTCGGGGTAAAACAGGACCGAAAAATCCATGGTATCGACCTCGGTTGGATGAGGAGAAGACGGCGCAAAGGCAGGGGCCATCCCTGGATGGGTTGCCGCTGAATGGATCGCTGCGGCAGGAAGTGCCCCGAGCCTCGGTGCAGCCAACTTGAGGATAGCAACCCGGTCGCCGGTAATGCCACCGGCGCAACTGCGTAGGGACGCGCGTGAACCTACGGTCCGGGCGCCTGGGGGGGCGATCGCATCCGTCGAGGTGGCATGGGGCGTCTTCCGGGAAATCCGCGGCTACCGCACGGGGAACGGTGCCTTTGGCGGCGTCGGTACTCAGTCGAGTTCTGCCAGCAGCCGGCGGGCCATCCGCTCGACCTGGCTCGCGTACCCGCCGCCGAAGAGATTGAAGTGGTTGAGAAGATGATAGAGGTTGTACAGATCGCGGCGGACCGGGTAGCCGGCGTCCAGGGGATGGTGTTCGGCGTAGGCGGCGAAGAAGGTGGGGCCGGGATGCCCGAACAGTTCCATCATTGCGAGATCGGCCTCGGGATCGCCGTAGTAGACGGCCGGGTCGAAGAGGGTCGGTACCCCGTCGCTCAGAAAGCCCCAGTTGCCGCTCCAAAGGTCCCCGTGCAACAGCGAAGGCCGCGGGTGGTGATCCGTGAAGAAGGCCGCGAGCCCCGTCTCCAGGCGCGCCACGGCATCGAGCAGCCCCGATCCGGCCCCCTGCGCCTCGGCGAGGCGGCGCTGAACGGCCAGGCGCTGGTCACGATAGAACGCGGTCCAGTCCCGGTGGGGGGTATTCGGTTGCGGGGTGCTGCCGATGAAGTTGTCGTGGTCGAGGCCGAACTGCGGGCCGGTGATGGCGTGCAGTGCCGCAACACCATGGCCCAGTGCGGCGGCGTTCGGGGGTCCGCCCAGGTCGAGGTGCTCGAGCACCAGGAAACAAGCGTCGTCGTGGTCCACGACGGCGAATGCCCGGGGGATCCGCAGGGCCGCGCAACGCGCCAGCGCCTCGAGCCCGGCGGCCTCGGCCTCGAACATCGCCCGACGCTGCACCTGGTTCTTCTTCACGAAGAAGCGGCGGCCGTCGGCACCGGTCAGTGTGAAGCCCTGGCTGATCGAGCCGCCGCCGGTCCCGGTCCGGCCGGTGGGTCGGAAGGCCTGGCCCGTGACCTCGGCGATGGATTGGCAAACGGCGGTGATCCAGGGTTCCATGGTGGGCCTTCCGGGGTTTCGGCCGTGTCGGCCGGACTCGGGCTGGAAGAACGCTAGTTCGGGGTTTGGATTTCGGTTTCCGCATCCCGGCACGACACCTGGGTGTAGCCGGGTGCATCACAGAAGGCCCCGAGTGCCGCCTGCGTGGTGCCGTTGGCGCCGAGCTGCCACAAATGACGCTCCCGGGCCTGCGCCAGCTGGTCCACCGAGGTGACCGGAAACAGCAGCGATTGCAGGGCCGGCGGGGTCTGGTCGAGGCGCAGCGCATACAGGATGCGGTAGGCGAAGACACGCTGGATGTAGTCGCGGGTTTCGTGGAACGGGATCAGCTCGGCCCAGATGTCCGGATCCATCTCGCCGTTTTTGGGTAACCAGGAGCGGACCCGGCTGGCACCGGCATTGTAGGCCGCGGTGGAGAGCATCGTGTGCCCCCCGAAGCCGTCGAGGTTGCGCCGCAGGTAATGGGTGCCCAGGCGGGCATTGGTGCGCGGGTCGAGGATGTCGCGGTCGTTGCGGATCTGGACACCGGCGGCCGTGGCCACCGAGCGGCCGGTGGCCGGCAGGATCTGCATGATGCCGAGCGCGCCGGCACTGGAGCGCACGTCGTGCAGGAAGGCGCTCTCCTGGCGGGCAATGGCCATCGCCCAGGCCGGGTCGACCTTGTGTGCCTGGGCCCCCTCGAGGATCGGCTCGGCGAAGGCGAGGGGGAAGCGCAGGTCGATGTCGTCCCAACTCTGCGCCCGAGCGGCGGTGAAGATCGCGCGATCATGCCAGCCCCAATCGGCGAAGCGGCGTGCGGCGGCCTCTTTTTCCGGGTTGGAGAGGCTGTCGATCAGGTGGGACCACTCGCGGCGGGCCTCGGTAAAGCGCTCCAGCAGGATCAGCTCCCGCATCCGCGCCATCGCCGGGATGGCGTCGACCTGCGCCTGGACCGCCGCCGGAACCGACAGTGGGCGGTGGGCGATCCGGTAGGGTTGGCCCACCCGGTCCGCAGCGAGGAAGCCGTGGAAGTTGCGGTGCTGGGCGGCTTCCCGATAGGCGGCCTGCGCCGAACCCTCGTGCCCGAGCTGTTCCAGAGCGCGGCCCAGCCAGTACTGCCAGGTGGCCTGGTTCTGCGTGGCCGCGGTCATGCCCTCGACCGCGTGCCGCACGGTGTTCCAGTCCTGATCCCGTAGCGCCGCGCGCAGTTGCCACTGGCGCAATTGATCGTCGAACACCGCCTCCGGCAACCCGCCCATGAACGGCAGGGTCTCGGGGCGGCCGCGCACCGCCAGCCGCAAGGCGAGCGCGTGCAGGAGGCGGTGTTGGGCCTCGGTGCTCAGACCGAGCGTGGCGCTGTCGCGCCGCCAGGTGGCGATCGCATCCTCGGGGGCGCTGCGGATCCGGCTCAGCAACGCGCGCTCCAGCATCGGACCGGCCGCCGGATGCTCGGCGGCCGTGAACCCGGCGCGCGTGACCCGCTCCGGGTTCGCCTCGAGGTCCAGCCAGCGGTCAGCCCAGACCCGATCGCTCGCACTCAGGTAGCGGCGTAGGTAGCGGGCCAACCCGGTCTGACCGGCCTCGATCGCCAGTTCCAGGCGCTGCCAGCCCAGCTCCGGTGTCAGACGTCCGGCCGCGCGCCAGCGTTCCAGGACCGGATCACAGGCATCCGGCTGGGAACGCCCATGCAGCCAGATCGGCTCCACCGCCTCCAGGGCCTGTTGCGGGCGTCCGGTGTGGTGCAGGGCCTGCAGGCGAAAGCAGCTCAATTCGGTGGACAGGGCACCGCCGTATTCGGCAAAGCGCAGGAAGGCCGGCCAATCCCGCTCTTTGGCGAGGTGGTTCAGGTAATGGTTGCGCAGCATGCGCGCCAGCGGGCCATCGTCGTGGTGCTCGAGGAAACGCGCAATGCCCTCGGGATCCGCGGCGCTGAGGTTGCGGGCCAGTTGGCGGTAATCCAGATACGGCTGCAGGGGATAGCCCTCCAGGATCTGCCGAGAGGCTCGGAAGCTGGTTTCGTTGCCGGCGTTCAGGGCTTGTTCCGCGAGCAGAAAGACACTGCGCTCGAAACTGAAGGCGGAGGTTGCCGCCTCCGGTGTCGAGCGGTCGGGTGCCGGTACCGCCAGCGCGGCTGGGAGGCTGCCGCTGAGGATGAGCCAGAAGAAACCGGCTGCGAGGGCGCTGATTCGCATCTCGGTGACTCCGTGATTGAGCAAGAGTGGGGTTTGAGAAGGATGAAAAATGGGAGGGGCCTGTACCAGTTTCTCATCTTCCCGGTCTGCCGTTCGCATTGCAATGGGGCCCAGTTCGATGCGTGCGGGGTCGAGCTGGCCGGACCCTCGAGCGGTGCCGGTTTAGACCGACAGTTCAAGGTAACGGCCGGGCTCGATCCCGTCGATCGTCCAGGAGGCGACGCGGTAGCGCACCAGGCGCAGGGTGGGGTGGCCGACCGCCGCCGTCATGCGCCGGACCTGACGATTGCGCCCCTCGCGCAGGGTGATGGCCAGCCAGTGGGTTGGGATATGCCGCCGCATACGCACCGGCGGATCGCGTGGCCAGAGCGCCGGCGGCTCGATCGACTGGACGCCTGCGGGCAAAGTGATGCCGTCGGGAAGGGGCACGCCATTGCGCAGGACCTCCAGTGCGGCTGGCGCGGGGCAGCCCTCGACCTCGACCCAGTAGGTCTTGCTGGTCTGGTGCTGCGGATGGCTCAGGCGCGCCTGCAGCCGCCCGCTGTCGGTCAGCACAACCAGGCCCTCGCTGTCCCGGTCCAGTCGTCCGGCGGCGTGCACCCGGGGCACCGGGATGTAATCCGCGAGCGTCGGCCGACCCTCGGGGTCGGTGAACTGGGTCAGCACGCCCCAGGGTTTGTTGAACAGGATGATGCGCGCCATCTCAGGCGCCGGCCCGGGCCGGTTGTTGGGCCGGTGGTGGGGCGGGTTGCTGTGTCGGTGGGGGGCCATATCGGGTGCCGTGTCCGGTCAGTCGCAATGGACGGTGATCTGTTCAGCGAAATGCCGGCCCAGGTCGGCGCTGCCGGTTTGGTTGAAGTCCAGGGCCAGCGCCTTGGCCACTATTGTCGGATCCGGGCGCGGTTTGCGGATGTCCACCCGGCACAGGCCTTGGTTCAGGGTCAGGCGCGGCGGTGCCTGCGGCGCGTGCAGCACCTCGACGAAATAGGTGGGGTCGTAGATGGCGTAGCGCAGCGTCTGGGATTGCACCGGCACGGCCTCGGTGAGCACCAGACGAAAGCGCAGATGGAGCTGCCGGTCTTCCAGGGTTACTTCGGGAGGCGCGCCGTCGGGCTCGGCCCCGATGCGCCGCTCATCGGCGTAGACCTCGGTGTACCAGTGGTACTCGGCCAGGTTGTCGACGATCTCGCGGCCGAGTTCGGCCAGCCGTTCCTCCGGCGTGCTGCCGGTGAATTGTTGCATCGCATCGTCGTGCAGGTAGCGGCTGTAGGTCGGGTCCAGGATCCAAGTTTGCACGATGGCAATCACCTCATCCTGTGGATTGGCCTCGAGCAGGATGTCGAGGTCGATCCAGGCATGGGGGTGCGCGCCGGCCGGCGGGGTTCCGAGGCCGAGCCACAGTAGGGTGGTCAGCAGCAGGCCTCCGGCGCAACGTCGTTTCGGGCAGGCGCGGCGGGTGTGCGGGCGTATCCCGGGCCGTGAAGGATTCCAGTGGCTGCAGGCGATCATGGGACGCGAAGACCGTTGGGTGTGGACGGGGTGGTGCAGGGCGACGCGGAAGGCGCCCGAGCCCGGGGCCGGCGAGGATCGATTTCGGCAGGGAGCCCAGCGGGCTGCACGGGCGACGATGGCCATTGTGCCGCGGCCAGTGCCGTGGCGATGGCCTGCAGGCGGGGGCGGTAGGCCGCGGCGACGCCGAGCGCCTGCAGTTGGTCCTCGGCATCGAGGAGCGCACCGCGTGGCGCGAGGGTGTCCCAGGCGGGCACCTCGACAATGTCGGTGACCAGCCCCGTCAGGCGGCGCGCCAGACGCAAGGCCTCGGGCCGGGCGGCGACTTGTTCGGCGATCCGTACGGCACCACGAACATTGCAGCGGGCGACTTCGGCCGGAGCGGCCAGGATCGCCTCCAGACTCCCGAGCCGACGCAGGATGCGTGCCGCGGTGGTTGGGCCGACCCCCGCCAGGCCCGGCACGTTGTCGGCCCGATCCCCGGCGAGTGCCAGCATGTCCGCGACCTGGTCGGGGCGGATTCGCATCCGGCGCTCCAGATCCTTGCGTGTCAGGCAGGTGCCACGCTCCGGATCCAGCAGCCGATCCTCGGGGCCGAGGATCACCTGGGTCAGATCCTTGTCGGCGCTCAGCACGTCGATACGGGCACCGTGCACGCGGGCGGTGGCGGCGAGGCTCGCGATCAGATCGTCCGCCTCGTACTCGGGGTGCTGGCAATGGGCCAGTCCCAGGGAATCCAGGACCCCCCGGATGCGCCGGAACTGGTCGCGCAGGGCCTCGGGTGCGGGCGGCCGGTGCGCCTTGTAGAGTGGATAGAGGCGATGGCGAAAGCCGCTGCGCAGGCCGTTATCGAAGGCGAAGACCAGGGGTCCCGGCGGGCAGTGTTCCAGCCACTGGCAGAGCGAATGCACGAAGCCGTGCACGGCCCCGCCGGGGCGGCCGTGGAGATCCGGCTGCTCGCCCCGGGAAAACCAGGCGCGGAAGACGAAGATGCTGGTGTCGACCAGGGTTGCGACCGGCGGGGGCATCACAGCGGCAGGCACCCCGGGTGGGGTTTGTGCCGCAGGCAGCGTGTCGTCCGGTGGGCAATGGTCCGGGGCGACACGGAACCGGGCCAGTGCGACGGTCACGGCAATTTGGCGATGTCGGCCTGGACGCCGGCGAGCGACTGGGCAAAGGCCTCCCGTTCCTGCGTTTCGAGGTCGAGTTCGACGATCTTTTCCATGCCGCCAGCGCCGAGGATGCACGGCACGCCCATCGCGATGTCACGGGCGCCGTATTCGCCGTCGAGCAGGGCGACGGTCGGCAGCACCCGTCGGCGGTCCAGCACGATGGCCTCGACCATCACCTCGATCGCCGCCGCGGGGGCGTCGTAGGCGCTGGAGGTCTTCTTCAGGGCCAGGATCTCGGCGCCGCCATGGCGGGTACGGTCGACGATGCGGTCGATCACTTCCTGGCTCATGAAGTGATGCAGCGGAATCCCGTTGATGCCCGAATAGCGCAGCATCGGCACCATGGAGTCTCCGTGGCCGCCGAGGACCAGGGTCTGGATGTCCAGGGTCGACAGCCCGGTTTCCAGCGCGATGAAGGCCGCCATGCGCGAAGCATCCAGCACGCCGGCCTGGCCGAAGATCCGGGAGCGGTCCCAGCCGGTCTTCTTCCACGCGCGGTAGGTGAGCACGTCCACCGGGTTGGACACGACCAGGATGCGGCTGTCCGGCGCCTCGCGCATCACGTCCTCGAGGATTGCATCGAGGATCTCCACGTTCTTGTCCAGCACGTCGGAGCGCGACATGCCGGGTTTGCGCGGCAGCCCGGCGGTGATGACCACCAGTTCCGCGCCCGCGATCACCGCCGGATCGGTCGAGCCGACCAGCCGGGCGTCGAAGCCGAACAGCGGGGCGGTCTCCTGGATGTCCAGTGCCGCACCCGCCGCGGCACCCTCGCGCACGTCGAGCAGTGCGATCTCGCGAACCAGATCGGACTGGGCAAGAAACTGGGC
>PWGH01000003.1 GCA_003555285.1 Thioalkalivibrio sp. | reverse complement strand
TGGCCACGTGACCCCGAAAGGTCCGGGTGGCGGCGAACTCGCCGAGCTTGTGCCCAACCATGTTCTCGGTGACCAGGACCGGCACGTGCTGCCGGCCGTTGTGTAAGGCCATGGTCAGGCCCACCATCTGCGGGATGATCATGGAACGGCGCGACCAGGTCTTGATCGGACGGCGGTCGTTTCGCTCCACGGCCACATCGACTTTCTTCAGCAGATGGTGGTCGACGAATGGGCCTTTCTTCAGTGAACGCGGCATGATCGGACTCCGTTACTTCTTCTTGTGCCGACGCAGGATCATGCCGTCGGTACGCTTGTTGTTTCGGGTCTTGTAACCCTTGGTCGGCACACCCCAGGGCGTGACCGGGTGACGGCCGAAGTTGCGGCCCTCACCCCCGCCATGCGGGTGATCCACCGGATTCATTGCGGTACCGCGCACCGTCGGCCGGACCCCCATCCACCGTTTCGCACCGGCCTTGCCGAACTTGCGCAGGCTGTGCTCGGAGTTTCCGACCTCGCCCACCACGGCGCGACACTCGGAAGGCACGCGGCGCATTTCGCCGGATCGCAGGCGAAGGGTCGCGTGGCGCCCTTCCCGGGCCACCAGCTGCACCGACGCGCCGGCAGAACGGGCGATCTGCGCCCCCTTGCCGGGCTTCATCTCGACGCAATGAATCACCGTGCCGACTGGAATCGAGCGCAGTTCCATCGCGTTGCCGGCCCGCACCGGCGCCTGGCTGCCGCTCAGCAGCGGGTCGCCAGCCTTCACGCCCTTCGGGGCGATGATGTAGCGGCGCTCACCGTCGGCGTATTTCAGCAACGCCAAGTGGGCACTGCGGTTCGGATCGTATTCCAACCGCTCGACCACCGCCGGGATGTTGTCCTTGTTGCGCTTGAAATCGACGAGCCGGTAGTGCTGCTTGTGTCCACCACCGATGTGCCGCGTGGTGATGCGGCCCCGGTTGTTCCGGCCACCGCTCTTGGATTTCTTCTCCAGCAACGGCGCGTAGGGATCGCCGGTATGCAGGTCCGGCGTACGGATCTGGACGACGTGACGCCGTCCGGCCGACGTGGGATTGGTTTTGATGATTGCCATGACTTACACCTGCTCTCCGTCGCCCAATTGGATCTTTTCCCCAGCGGCCAGTGAAACATAGGCCTTCTTCCAATGATTACGCCGGCCCAGGCGACCCCCAAAGCGCTTCACCTTGCCTTTCTGCAGCAGGGTGCGCACCGAGGCGACCTTGACCTCGAAGATCTTTTCCACCGCCTGACGGACCTCCAGCTTGGAGGCGTCCGGCCGGACCCGAAAGATGTGCGTGTTGGTCTCCCCCGCCGCCGTCGATTTTTCCGACACGACGGGGCCCAGGATCACTTGCAGCAACCGATGATTCATGCGAACGACTCCTCTATCCGCTGCACCGCATCCGCGGTCATGACCACGGTTTCGGCGGCCACAAGCGCGACGGGGTTGATCTCCGCAGCGGTGACGATGGTGATGTGCGGTACGTTACGCAGCGCGAGCCAGGTATTGGCATCCGCCTTGCCGACCACGATCAAACCCGATTTCAGGCCCAACTGCTGCAGCGCGGCCACCGCGTCCCGGGTCTTGCCGGACTCGACAAAGAACCGTTCGACGACCTTCAGCCGGTCCTGGCGCACCAGCTCCGACAGAATCGAGGTCATCGCCGCGCGGTACATCTTCCGGTTCAGCTTCTGGCTGAAATCCCGGGTCTGTGCGGCAAAGACCTTGCCGCCCCCGCGCCACAACGGGCTGCGGATGGTGCCGGCACGGGCCCGGCCGGTGCCCTTCTGCTTGAACGGCTTGATGCCGCCGCCACTGACCTCGGCGCGCCCCTTCTGGGCGCGGGTGCCGGCGCGGCCACCGGCCAGGTAGGCCACAACGCTCTGGTGAACCAGCGCCTCGTTGAATTCACGCTCGAAGCACGCGGCGGAAAGCTCGACGGCCGCGGCGGTATCTGCGGTAGTTATCTGCATGACTCTTATCCCTTGGCCTTCACGGCGGGGCGGATGATCACGTCGGCGCTCGGCGCACCGGGGACCGCACCGTAGATCAGCAACAGCCCGCGGTCGTCATCGACCCGGACCACCTTCAAATTCTGCACCGTGGTGCGCGCGGCACCCATGTGACCCGCCATCTTCTTGCCCTTGAACACGCGACCCGGCGTCTGGTTCTGACCGATCGAGCCGGGAGCCCGATGCGAACGCGAGTTGCCGTGCGTGGCGTCCTGCATCGCAAAATTGTGGCGCTTCACCACACCTTGGAAGCCCTTGCCCTTGCTCTGGGCGGTAACGTCGATGACCTGGCCTTCGCTGAACAACGTGACCCCGATCTCATCGCCGATCGACACACCGTCCAGCTGCCCGCTGTCGACGCGAAATTCCCAGAGGCCGCGCCCGGGTTGCACCGAGGCCTTCGCGTAATGGCCGGCGGCGGGCTTGCCGACGCGGGACGGCTTGCGCACGCCAGCCGTGACCTGCACGGCGTCGTAGCCATCGCTGTCGACGCGCTTGATCTGTACCACCCGGTTGCGGCCGACCTGCACTACCGTAACCGGCAGTGAGGCGCCTTCCGGGGTAAAGACCCGCGTCATCCCGAGCTTGCGACCGATGAGTCCAAGAGACATTGCTAACCCCTTCGTGATCTATTCGCGCCTCGAAGGCGCCCTAAAGCCGTGGCCCGGCGGTTCGAAGACCACCGGGCCACGGAAAGCCAAGCATTATGACAGAAAACTTACGCTTAGTTAAGTCTGATTTGCACATTCACGCCGGCGGCGAGATCGAGCTTCATCAGCGCGTCCACGGTCTTGTCGGTCGGATCGAGGATGTCCATCAAACGCTTGTGCGTCCGCAGCTCGTACTGATCGCGAGCGTCCTTGTTCACGTGCGGCGAGACCAGCACGGTATACAACTCGCGCTTGGTCGGCAACGGGATCGGGCCCTTGACCCGCGCCCCGGTGCGCTTGGCGGTTTCCACGATCTCCGCGGCGGAACGATCGATCAGACGATGATCGAAGGCCTTGAGACGAATTCTGATACGCTGATTAGCCATTTTACTCACTCAATGATCTTGGCGACGACGCCGGCACCGACGGTGCGGCCACCTTCGCGAATCGCAAAACGCAGACCGTCTTCCATCGCGATCGGACTGATCAGCGACACCGTCATCTTCACGTTG
>PWGH01000061.1 GCA_003555285.1 Thioalkalivibrio sp. | reverse complement strand
GGGCGTCGCCTGCTGCGGCGGCCCTATTGGTCACTGTGCGCCTGGGCGAAGACCTGCGTCGGGCGTGCCCGCGACCATGTCCGCGACTTCGAGGCCGCGGCGGTCCGGGCCGCCCGCGACGGCGGCTACGACGGCTATATCGGCGGCCACATCCACAAGGCCGCGATCCGCAACACCGACGGCGTGTGTTACTGCAATACCGGCGACTGGGTGGAGCACTGCACCGCCTTGATCGAGGATCATGGCGGCCTGCTGCACCTGATCCACTGGTCCGATCACGGTCGGCTGGACGCCAGCGACAGCGACCCGGCGGCCACAGAGGCGCGGGTCGTTCCACTCCCCCCGGAACTCGCCTGGCTGCGTGCGGGCCTGGGTTGAATCAACCACGCCCGGACCCGAAGGGTGGGCCAAGCGCAGCGGGCCCACCGGGGCCGGCCCCGACGATCGGGCCGGGCCGGTTAGCGGGTGGGGCGGCGTGTCACAGCGAGCATGCGCAGGTCGACGAATTGGCCGTTGGGTTCGCTGCGCAGGGGTTCCAGGCTTTCCAGGATCTGTTGCGCGGCGGTGTCGTGGTCGGGCATCGCCAGCGTGCCGCGGGCGCCTCGGAGCCGTTTCACGGCCGGGAAGCGCTGGGCGTCGGCATGGGTGCACAGGTAGTCCTGCATCGCGGTGTCGACGAGTCCCGGCGCGACGCTGTGCACCGGCGTGTCGGGGAATTCGTGCGCATACAACTGCATGAACATGTTCAGCGCGGCCTTGGAGATCGCATAGCCGCTCCAACCGAAGTTTCCGGAGACCGCGGCCCCGGAGGAGATCGCGAGCATCTGGCCAACCGCGATGCCTTCGGCGAGCAGGTGATCCAGGACCGGCTTGTTACCCCAGACGTTCACGTCCATCAGGCGCTTGAGTTCGCCAAGATCGGCCTCGTGCATGCTCTGGATGTGGCCGAGCAGGCCGGCATTCAGCACCACCAGGTCCAAGCGCTCGACCCCGGCCAGCAGTTTCGCGATCGCCGGGCCGATCGCGACATGATCCGCCAGATCCACGCGCACGTCGCCGGCGGTGGGCTCCGGGCAGCCGCGCCGACTGAGGCCGTACACGGCCGCCCCCTGACGCTGCAGAACCCGCGTCAGGCCGAGGCCGAGGCCACTGGAGTTGCCGGTGATCAGGGCGCTGCGAAGCGGGAAGGTCGACATGAAACGCCCTCGGCTGGATGGTCGGCGGATAACGGATCCCGTGCCGAACCGGACGGGATTGGGAAACCGTACGGGAGCGGGACGGGCGGATGCAAGTCCAGCCGACGCGCCGAAGGCCCTTCGGCGACCGATCAGGCGCCTTCGGTGCCCTTCACGATCGCCTCCATCTCGCTCAGATCGATGTGCCGCACGTCGCGGCCCTTGACCAGGTAGATCGTGTATTCGCACATGTTGCGGGCGTGATCGCCGGCGCGTTCGAGGGCGCGCGCCGCGTAATTGATGTCGAGCATGCGCGAGATGTTTCGCGGGTCCTCCATCATGAAAGTCACGTTCTGGCGCAGGATGGCCTCGTGGTCGTTGTCGATCGCGAGATCCTGGTGCACCACGGAAAGGGCAGCCGTCGCATCCATGCGGGCGAAGGCGTCCAGCGCATCGTGCAGCATGGTCAGCACGCGATTGCCCATGGTGTCGATGTCGCGAAACAGCTGCTTGCGCGGACGATCGCCCTCGGCCTGACGGATCGCCATGCGGGCGATGGCCTCGGCCAGATCGCCGATACGTTCCAGATCGGTGATGGTCTTGATCACCGCGACAATCAGCCGCAGATCGCCGGCGGCCGGCTGGCGCCGCGCCAGGATTTCGACACAGCGTTCATCGATGCCGACCTCGAAGCTGTTCACCCGGGTGTCGTTCTCGGTCACCTCATACGCGACCTGGGTATCGCCGTCGATGAAGGCCTGCAACGCGTTCCGCAACTGGGCCTCGACCAGGCCGCCCATCGCCAACACGCGATTGACCACCTCCGCCAGTTCCGAATCGTAGCGTTGCGAGTAATGCCCGCCCATGCGCCTGTTTTCCATCCGATTTCTCCTCGTACCATCGTTCTTGCGTGTTTATCGAACCACCGATCCGGTGGAGCAGGCGCCGCGGCCCCGCAGGGTGGATGAAGCGCAGCGCCCCCGCCAGCGGCGATAGGGTGGGCCCGCTGCGCTTGGCCCACCCTACCCCACCCTACCCGTACCGGCCGGTGATGTAGTCTTCGGTCGCCTTCTCGCGCGGGTTCGTGAACAGATGCATGGTGTCGGCGTGCTCGATCAGCTCACCCAGGTACATGTACGCGGTGTAGTCGGAGACGCGCGCGGCCTGCTGCATGTTGTGGGTCACGATCAGGATGGTGTACTGCGACTTCAGTTCCTCGATCAGTTCCTCGATCTTCGCGGTCGAGATCGGGTCCAGCGCCGAGGTCGGTTCGTCCAGCAGGATCACTTCCGGTTCGATCGCAATGGCCCGGGCGATCACCAGGCGCTGCTGCTGCCCGCCGGAGAGGCCGAAGGCGTTGCTCTGCAGGCGGTCCTTGACCTCGTCCCACAGGCCGACCGCCTTGATCGAACGCTCGACGACCTCGTCGAGCACGCGCTTGTCGCGCACGCCCTGCAGGCGCAGCCCGTAGGCGACGTTCTCGTAGATGGTCTTCGGGAAGGGATTGGGCTTCTGGAAGACCATGCCGATCCGCCGGCGCAACTCGGCGACATCGGTGCCGCGCGCGTAGATGTCCTCGCCGTGCAGCTTGATCGCGCCCTCGATCCGGCACGAGTCCACCAGGTCGTTCATCCGGTTGAAGCAGCGCAACAAGGTCGACTTGCCGCAGCCCGAGGGGCCGATGAAGGCGGTCACCCGCTTCGACGGAATCTTCAGGGTGACCGACTTCAGCGCCTGATCGTTCCCGTAGAAGAGACTCAGCTGCTCCACCGAAATGGCCAGATCCTCGTCGTGCAGCGAACGGATCTGGCGGGTGCTGCCGTCGAAGAGCCCGGCGTTCAGGCTGGTCGTGGCGGGATTGGTCTGGCTCATGGCGTTCTCCGATAACCTTCAAATAGGGTGCTGGCCCTGGGGGCCGTGATCCGGTCGATGCCGGGCCCTGTCGAGTGCCCAATCGCTCTTGGGGGCCGAGCCCCTTCGAGTCCAGGCGCTCTCAGCACTAGGGAAGCGCTGAATAATTCGTCATCGCGAGGAACGAAGCCTTTAGCC
>PWGH01000212.1 GCA_003555285.1 Thioalkalivibrio sp. | reverse complement strand
GGCGGTATCGGCGGTGGCCGAGCCGATACCCAAAGAACTGAGGCTCAGGAAGAAAAGGGTCAGGAGCAGACAGAACGTGCGAAAAAGGGAACGGGGGTGCAGCACGGTCTTCTCCCGGGTGGCCGACCAATAGCATCAGGCAAGGTAAACCCGTATCTTAGGCCGCGTTTTCGCGGGTAGGTTTGAGACAGGTCAATAATAATGTTGGGTTTTGATGTCCAGGGGCACCTTCAACCCATTGCGGTGCCCGGTATGGCGATCGCATCGATGCTTCCCACTCCAGCGGCGTTCGCATCGATGCGGATGAGGATCGTTTCGATCACCACCCGATCCTCGAGCCCCCAGCGAAGCGATGACGGGGAGGGTGTGGGCCACGGTGTTCCCGCCGCAATGCATTTGACAATTCTTCAACGATAATTGAATCTTTGATGCATGAGTACGCGCACTGCCACCCCTAAGGTTCGAGTCGCTGGCTTCCGGCGTACGGCTGTTGCCGGCCGGCCAATAGCGGCTGCTGCTGACGCGCTGACCGCAACGATCTGGAACACACGGAGCACGCAATGACCGATCGAAAAACCTCCGTCGAGGAGATCTCGGCGAAGGAAGGGATGGGGATCTTCGAGCGCTACCTAAGTGTCTGGGTGGCGCTTTGCATTGTGGCCGGGGTCGCACTGGGGCAACTGCTGCCGGTGGTGCCGGAGACGCTGGCGCAGTGGGAATACGCGCAGGTCTCGATCCCGGTCGCGATCCTGATCTGGGCAATGATCTACCCGATGATGGTGCAGATCGACTTCAGCGCCATCCTCGGGGTTCGCCGCGAGCCCAAGGGCCTGGCCATCACCACCTCGGTGAACTGGCTGATCAAGCCCTTCACCATGTTCGCGCTGGCCGGGTTCTTTTTCATGTACGTGTATGCCGCCTGGATCCCTGAGGAGCTCGGTCGCGAGTACCTGGCCGGGGCGATCCTGCTCGGTGCGGCCCCGTGCACCGCGATGGTCTTCGTCTGGAGCTATCTGACGCGCGGGGACGCGGCCTATACCCTGGTCCAGGTCGCGGTGAACGACATCATCATGCTGTTTGCCTTTGCGCCGATCGTGGTGCTGCTGCTCGGGGTGTCGAACATCCATGTGCCCTGGGATACGGTCGCCTTGTCGGTGCTGCTGTACATCGTGATCCCGTTCACGGCGGGCTATCTCACGCGGATCTGGCTGATTCGCAGCAAGGGCATCGAGTGGTTCGACAACGTGTTCATGAAGCGTTTGGGACCGGTCACGCCGATCGGCCTGCTGGTGACGCTGGTGTTGCTGTTCGCGTTTCAGGGCGAACGCATCCTGGAGAACCCGGGGCATATCGTGCTGATCGCGATCCCGCTGATCATTCAGACCTTTCTGGTGTTCTTCATCGCCTACTACTGGGCGAAGGCGTGGCGGGTGCGCCATGCGGTCGCTGCGCCGGGTGCGATGATCGGAGCGAGCAACTTCTTCGAGCTGGCGGTGGCCGCGGCGATTGCGATGTTCGGGCTGCAGTCGGGTGCCGCACTGGTCACTGTGGTCGGTGTGCTGGTGGAGGTGCCGCTGATGCTCGCGCTGGTGCGCATCGCCAACCGCACCCGGCACTGGTTCCCGGCGGAGGGGGCGCCGCAGCCCGGATGACCGAGATCGACATCAGCGCCGCGGCGCGCGACTGGGTCGCGGAACAGGGCGGTGTGCTGACCCTGCGCCTGTCGACCCGGCATGGCTGCTGCGGCGGTCAGGCCGGGGTGCCCGTGGCCGAGCCCGGGGCGCCGCGCGACGCGGCGGGGTATACCGCGGTCGAGCGGGACGGCCTGCGCGTGTTCGGGGCCGATGCCCTGGGCGAAGGCCCGTATCGCATCGAGCTGGAAGGCCTGTTCCGCTGGCGGCGATTGTCGGTTGCCGGCGCAATGGGCCGGATGTAGCCCCATCCAACAAGCAGGAGACACCCATGTTCGAGCATATTCTGGTGGCGGTTGATTTCTCGCCGGCGTGGGCGCGACTGGAGCGTCAGCTGGAACGGCTGCGCGCACTGGGATGCCAGCGGGTGACGCTGGTGCACGTGCTGGTCTCGGGCTATACGCAGGCGCCGGAGGTGGAGCATGGTCCGCATTATGAAGAGCGCCTGGAGGCGTTAGCCGCCGGCCTGCGCGAAAAAGGCTTCGACGCCGATGCCGTGGTCTGCGCCGGCAATGTGGCCGTTGAGCTCCTGCGTGTGGCGCGCGAGCGCGGGGCGGGTGTGATTCTGGCCGGAAGTCATGGGCATCGCGCGTTGCGCGACCTGTTCCTGGGGAGCACGGTGCTGGATCTGGCGCGGCGTACGGATCGCCCCTTGTTGCTGGCACCCACCGATGCCGAGGTGGCGCTGGCGGCCGCGCCCGTGTGTCGCCCGCTCCTGGCGACCGATGGCTCGGACGCGGCCGCGGGTGCCGAGCAGGCGTTCCTGCGGGTATTGCCGCGGTGCCGCCGGGGCGTGGTGGTCGCGGTCGGGCGCTGGGAAGGACGCCCGGAGCATGCACACGAACAGGCGGACCTCGAGGCGCACGTGGCCGCGCTGGCGGATCGGGCTGGCGCGCATGGCTTTGAATCGGTCCTTGTGGGGCGAGGTCAGGCCTCGGTCGAGATCGCACGGGTGGCCGAGGAACACGGTGCGGATCTGGTGATCGTCGGAAAGCGCGGGCACAATCCGGTAGCCGATCGGCTGCTGGGGAGTACGGCGGAGGCCGTCTGTCGCGGCGCACGACGGTTAACACTGTTGGTGCCGCAGGGGTCTTGAACTCATCGAAGCATTGCATTGGACAGGGAAGAACGATGACCGACCCTAAGCCGATATTGAAGATTCCGGAGCGGGTGACCCTGCTTGGGCTGCCCGACGGATTGCCGCAGATTCGTTAATCGGCCTGCGTCCGTAATTCCCCACCCACTGCTGAATGGATCGCGGAGTGTTTCGTGTCTAATCGCCCAGGAAGTTCAGGATCCGTTGTGCCGGTTGGCCTCGGAGACGTCGACTCGGTGCTGGTGGTCGAAGACAGCCGGTCCGTACGGCAGTTGTTGTGCGGATTGATCGATGAGATCAAGGGTGTGCGTGCGCAAGCGGCGGGCACCCGAGCCGAAGCGGCGCACTGGTTGTCGATCGATCCCAGGCGTTTCTTTTGCGCGGTGCTCGACCTGAACCTGCCGGACGCACCCGAAGGCGAGATCGTCGATCTGGTCCGTGCCTACGGTATTCCGGTGATCGTGCTGACCGGCAGCGTCGACCAAAGCTTGCGCGAGGCGATGCTGGCCAAGCAGGTCATCGATTACGTGATCAAGAGCCATGCGACCGAGATTGCGCATGTGGCTGACCTGGTGGGTCGACTGCACCAGAACCAGAGCACCAAGGTCCTGATCGTCGATGACTCGGCGAGTTTTCGCGCGTACCTCGGCGTGTTGCTGCTCCAGTACCGGTATCAGGTGCTGACGGCGGGTGACGGGCGCGAGGCGCTTGAGGTGCTCGCCGACCACACGGATACCGCGCTGGTCATCACCGACTACCACATGCCGCGCATGAGCGGTCTGGAACTCATTCTCGAATTGCGTCGCCGGTACCGCCGGGAGGAACTGGCAATCATCGGCCTCTCGGACGCCTCCCGGAAGGGACTGTCCGCATTGATGTTGCGATCGGGGGCCAATGACTTTCTGACCAAGCCCTTCGAGGTCGAGGAGTTCTACTGCCGGGTCACACAGAACACCAACATGATTGCCTATGTGCGTCAAATCCGGGATGCGGCGACCCATGATTTCCTGACCAAGGCCTACAACCGTCACCACCTGTTCGAACTCGGCCAGCATCTGCACGCCAGCGCGCAACGCGGCCTGGTGCACCTGGCGGCGGCGATGATCGATGTGGATCACTTCAAGCGCATCAACGACACCTGGGGCCATCAGGTGGGCGATGAGGCCCTGCGGCAGATTGCGCTTACCCTGCAGAATGCCGTACGCGACTCCGATATCGTCGCCCGCTATGGGGGCGAGGAGTTTGTCTGCCTGGCGGTGCTGCCGCCCGACGAGGTCGGCACGGCGTTATTCGAGCGCCTGCGCATCGCCCTGGAGGCGATTGCGATGATGGTGGATGGCGAACCGGTGCCGATCACCGCGAGCATCGGCGTGACCCTCTCGCTGGAGACCTCGCTGGAGGCCATGCTGAATCGTGCCGATGCCGCGCTCTACCAGGCCAAGTCCGGCGGTCGCAACCGGGTCGTGGTCGCCTGAAGGCCTCCCATCGTGCCGCCTGATCGCGGCTACGCCGCCTGTCGTTTCTCCAGGTAGTCCTCATAGGTGCCGGCAAAGTTGACGATCCCCTGGGGGGTCAGCTCGATGATCCGCGTCGCGAGCGAGGACACGAACTCGCGGTCGTGGCTGACGAACAACAGCGTGCCGGGATAGTTCTCGAGCGCGGTATTCAGCGACTCGATCGATTCCATGTCCAGGTGGTTGGTGGGCTCGTCGAGCAGCATGATGTTGGGCTTTTGCAGCATCAGCTTGCCGAACAGCATGCGGCCCTGTTCGCCCCCGGAAATCACCTTCACCGGCTTCTTGATGTCGTCCTGCGAGAACAGCAGACGCCCGAGGGTGCCACGAATCGCCTGCTCGTCGTCGCTCGGCTGCTTCCAGCGCTCGATCCATTCATAGAGCGTGGTGTCGTCGGCGAAATCGGCGGCGTGATCCTGCGCGAAGTAGCCGAGCTTGGCGTTTTCCGACCACTTGATCGTGCCCTGGTCGGCGTCGAGGTGGCCGGCCAGGCTGCGCAGCAGGGTGGTCTTACCGATCCCGTTCGGGCCGATGATCGCGACGCGATCGCCGACCGCGACGGTCAGGTCCAGGCCGCTGAACAACGGAACGCCGTCATAGCCCTTGGCCAGCCCCTTCACCTCGAGCGCCAGGCGGTAGAGCTTCTTGTCCTGGTTGAAGCGGATGAAGGGATTGACGCGGCTCGAGGGCTTGATGTCCTCGAGCTTGATCTTCTCGAGTTGCCGCTGCCGCGAGGTCGCCTGTTTGGCCTTGGAGGCGTTGGCCGAAAAGCGGCTGACGAAGGTCTGCAACTCGGCCATCTTCGCCTTCTTCTTCGCATTGTCGGCGTACTGGCGTTCGCGCACCTGTGAGGCTGCGGTCATGTATTCGTCGTAGTTGCCCGGATAGACGCGCAACTCGCCGTAGTCCAGGTCGGCCATGTGGGTGCACACGCTGTTCAGGAAATGGCGATCGTGCGAGATGATGATCATCGTGCTGTTGCGCGCGTTCAGCACGTCTTCCAGCCAGCGGATGGCGTTGATGTCCAGGTTGTTGGTCGGCTCGTCGAGCAACATCATGTCGGGATCGGCGAACAGCGCCTGGGCGAGCAATACGCGCAGCTTCCAGCCCGGTGCGACGGCGCTCATCGGTCCTTGATGCTGGTGCAACGGGATATCGAGGCCGAGCAGCAGGTCGCCGGCGCGGGCCTCGGCCGTGTAGCCGTCGAGTTCGGCGAAACGCACCTCCAGGTCCGCCACCTGCATGCCGTCGTCTTCGGTCATCTCCGCCAGACCATAGATGCGGTCGCGTTCCTGCTTGATCTGCCACAACTCCTGGTGGCCCATGATCACCGTGTCCAGTACCGTGAATTTCTCGAAGGCGAACTGGTCCTGGCGCAGCTTGCCGACGCGGATGTTCGGCTCGACCGCGACATTGCCGCTGGTCGCCTCGAGGTCGCCGCCGAGGATCTTCATCAGGGTCGACTTGCCGCAGCCGTTGGCTCCGATCAGGCCGTAGCGGTTGCCCTCGCCGAACTTGACGGAGATGTTTTCGAACAGCGGCTTGGGGCCGAACTGGATGGTGAGGTTGGCTGTGGTGATCAAGATGGCATCCGGGGTAGGGCAGCGCACTGCCGTGGTCGATAAAGCACACAGGAACAGCCCCGCTCCCGGCGGGGCTGTTCCTGTGTGGAGGCCATTATCGCCGGAATGCACCGGAACCGGTAATTTCCTGTTCCCGGCTTTCCTGTAGGAGGCGAGCCCTCTCGGCGACCAGCGCTAGGACCCGCCAGTCTGATTGGGGATGCGGCGCACGATCAGCCCATGGCCGTCAGCACATTCACCGTGGTCTTGAAGATCAGTTCATCGCCGCACTGGAAGGGCCGTACCGCGTCTTCCAGCGCGGGGTTCATGCGCTCGATCACCTCGTCCCGGTTAAGCTGCGGCAGGGCCGCAAACTCCGGCAGTACGGCAGCGGCGCCGCGCAGGCACATGGCGGCAAACAATTCCGGCTCGGCGGCGTGGATCTCGAGTTCGGCCTGCTCGACCCGGACCTGATTCAAGCCGGCCGCGGTGGCCAGTTCCAGCACAAGCGCGGGGTCGCTGAGCGCAAAGGGCAGCGCAAGGGCGCCTTCGACCAGATGGGCGGACACCAAATCATTGATGACGCCGTAAAAGGGGTTGCCGTCCAGCGGGCCCCAGACGCTGGCGATCGCCTGCCCGCCCGGCACCAGTACACGCCGTATTTCCTTCAGTCCGACCTGCGGGTCCGGAAAGAACTGCAGACCCTGCTGGCAGAACACGCAGTCGAAGGCCTGATCCGGAAATGGGATCCGGGTGCCGCAGCCTTCATGCCACTCGAAATCGGCCTCCAGATCCTCGGTGAGCATCTCGGCCTTGGCCAGCATCGCGGGGGAGATGTCCAGGCCGATCAGGGTGATTGCCTCGCCGGATTCCGTGTGGCCTGGTTCGGGGTTGCCGAGCCCGGGGTTGGCGAAGCTGCCGTCGTCCAGCCTGGTATCGGCGAGTTGGGTATCGCCGAGTCCGGGGTCGACGAGTCCGGGTTGCGAAGGCCGGCCCAGATGGTCGAACAAGGTGCGGCTGACAATGCCGGTGCCGCAGGCCAGATCGAGGAAGCGCTTGCCCTCCAGCGGTTGGGCCCGGCCAATCAGATCGTGCGTCCAGGGGCGAAACAGATTGCGCACGATGAATCGCTCATAGGCCTCGACGGCGCTGATCCGGGGCAGTTCGACGGTCATGCCGTCGGCTTCAGCAGCGCATGCCGGGACCCGGCAGGGTGCAGTCCTGAACGGCACCGCCACCGCCGATCCAGGAAACGATGCCGCGGGAGACGTTGAACACCTGCTGGTAGCCGGCATCCTCCACCAGAAGCCGCCCGAGGGCGTCGGTCCGGTTTCCGGTCCTGCAGATCAACACCACCGGTTGCTCGGGATCGGTGACGGCACTGAAGCGCTCCGCGAAGTCCGGCAGCATGCGCCCACGGGCATCAAAGGCGGTGATCAGATGACTGCCCTCGACGACGCCGGTTTGCCGCCATTCTTCAGGCCTTCGAATATCGATCACCAGCGCCCCGGATTCGACCATCCGGGCCAGACCATCGTTGTCCAGCGGTTCGTACGGAGGGTCCGGCAGCAGGGAGAGGGCGAACCAGGCCGCCGGCACCAGCAAGGCCAGGGGGATCAGCAGCAGGATCTTCTTCATGGTGGGGTCTCCCGGCCAGGACACGCGATGGCCGTTCGTGGATGCAAAGAGCTCGGAATGGCCTAGATAAAACAGGACCATAAATCATTGGCCGTTGTCGATGGTGCGCGGTCTTGACAGGATCATGCCAGAGGCTCGGATCGGCTGCTAGAATGCGGGCCTACTCCAGGAGGTCGTGATGAGCATGCATTCGATTCCCAGTGATCGGTTTCCCGTCGGGTATATCGGGCTTGGCATCATGGGCGCGCCGATGGTAAGCAATCTGCTGCGCGCGGGGGTGCCGGTGCAGATCTGGGCGCGACGCGCCGAGCAGATGCAAGGCCTGGCGCAGGACGGTGCGGTGGCCCAGGACAGCCTGGCGGCGTTGGTTGCCTCGGTGCGAGTGCTCTTTCTCAACGTCTCCGATACCCCGGATGTGGAAGGCCTGATGCTCGATGAGGCGGGTATCCTTGCCCATGCGCGCCCCGGGTTGATCGTCGTCGATCACAGCACCATCGATCCGTTGTGCACCCGGGCGATCGCCGCGCAGGCCCGGAAGGTCGGGGTCGGCTTCGTCGATGCCCCGGTCTCCGGAGGCGAACGCGGGGCGATCGCCGGCACGCTGACCGTGATGCTCGGCGGTTCCCACGCGGACATCGAGCAGGTTCGGCCGTTGCTCGAATGTGTGGGCAAGACCCTGACCCGCGTCGGCGACAGTGGGGCCGGCCAGATCGCGAAGGCCTGCAACCAGTTGATCATCGGCGAGACCCTGGCCGCGCTGGGTGAGGCCTATGCCCTGGCTCAGGCCGCCGGGGTCGATCCGGCGGCAGTGCGTGCGGCCTTGCTCGGTGGCTTTGCCGGCTCGCGGGTTCTCGAGACCCACGGGCAGCGCCTGCTGGACGACGACTTCGTACCGGGTTTCATGGCTCGCTTGCATGCGAAGGACATGGGCATCGTCGAGAACACCGCGCGCAGTCTGGGCCTCGATCTGATCGGCGTGGCGCGCGTTCGGGAGGCTTTGGCGCAGGCCTGCGCGGCGGGCCATGCCGACGAGGACTCGACCATCCTGGCGCGCTATTGCGTGCCGGAGGCACCGGCACGTTAGCAAAAGCTTACATTTAGTATCCCTTTTGGCCAATGGCGAGGACGGCGCGAATTGGCAATCATCCGGGTTGGGCAGTGGGTGGACTCAAAAACGGGTGGGACGTCGAGGAGGCGGGATGGCAAGCAGTGGGGACAAGTTCGTGGTGGGCAAATTCGACCGGCCCTCGGCCGCGTTGCAGGCCAGTGCATGTCGTTTTTCCACGGCCGCAACGGGACTCCTTCGGTGACCACGCCGCCGACGGTAAATTCCTTGAAGGATCCGGCCCTGAAGGACTCGGCCCCGAAGGATACGGCGACACTGACCCTGTGCCGCAGCACCCACGGCCAGGTGCGCATCCTGTACCCCTGTTTGCAGGATCCGAACGTGATCGTCGACCCGGCTCAGCCGCTCGGATATAACCCGGTGCAGCATCTGGCCATCGCGCTGGGGTGCTGCATGACCGAATTCGCGCGCCGGTTTCTCGAGCGGCGCAAGCTTTCGCAGACCCTGATGGCGACGCTGGACTGGCAGGTGAACGGGCGCGAGTGTCGGATTTCGCGCATGGATCTAACCCTGCGCCTGGCCGTGCAACTGAGCCCGGAGGAACGCCATGTGCTCGACCGGATGATGAACAATTGCCCGGTGCACCAGGCCCTGCATGGCAACGTCCCGGTGCATATTCATGTCGGTCAACTGGACGAGGCCGAGCGCCTGCAGGCGGATAGCGCCTGAACGGGTTGCTGCAACACGCTACTCGAATCGGGGGGCTTGAACGAAGGGCTTGAACCGGGGCCGCTTGAATGGGGCCTGAGCCCGGGACCCACCGACGCCGAAGGCGCCGGGTTGCGCTCAGCCCTGGCCCACGGACGACTCGTCGGGGGAGACCGGTCCTTCCGGCTTCCAGCCCACCCGCACCGTACCGTCGTGCTCGATGACTGGGCGCCGGATCAGCGTGGGTTCTTGCAGCATCAATGCGCGGGCGTGCGCCGCGTCGATGCCCTCGCGCTCGGCGGCCGGCAGCCGACGCCAGGTGGTGCCGCGCCGGTTCAGCAGGGCCTCCCAGCCGACGGCGGCGATCCACCGGTCCAGCGTCTGTGGATCCAGGCCCTCCTTGCGAACATCGTGGAAACGGTGTTCGCGGCCTTGCGCGGTGAGTGCACGGCGGGCCGCGCGCACGCTATCGCAGTTCGCGATCCCGTAGACCACCCGCTCGGCCATCTGCTGGGCCGACATTGGCCGGGTCGACATCAGCCGGGAATGTCGCGCAGCAGCGCGTTCAGGCCGACCTTGGCCTTGGTCTTCTCGTCCACGCGTTTCACGATCACCGCGCAGTACAACGAGTACTTGCCATCCTTCGAAGGCAGGTTCCCCGACACCACCACCGCGCCGGCGGGAATGCGGCCGTAGGTCACCTGATCCTTTTCCCGATCGTAGATGCGCGTGCTCTGGCCGATATAAACGCCCATCGAGATTACCGCGCCTTCCTCGACGATCACGCCCTCGACGATTTCCGAACGCGCGCCGATGAAGCAGTTGTCCTCGATGATGGTCGGGGCTGCCTGCAAGGGCTCGAGCACACCGCCGATGCCGACACCGCCGGAGAGGTGGACGTTCTTGCCGATCTGGGCGCAGGAGCCGACGGTCGCCCAGGTGTCGACCATCGTGCCTTCATCGATGTAGGCGCCGATGTTCACGTAGGAGGGCATCAGTACGACATTCGGGGCGATATAGGCCCCCTTGCGCGCGGTGGCCGGCGGGACCACGCGCACGCCGCCGGCCCGGAAATCTCGGCTGCTGCTGTCGGCGAACTTCGAGGCGACCTTGTCGTAGTAGTTGGTGAAGCCGCCCTTGATGAACTGGTTCTCCTCGATCCGAAACGACAGCAACACCGCCTTCTTCAGCCACTCGTTCACCTGCCACTGGCCATCGCGCTTTTCCGCGACCCGCAGTGCACCCTGGTCGAGTTGTTCGATGGTGTCGCGCACCGCGTCCTTCAGGGTGGTCTCCACATTGCGCGGGGTGATGTCGGCGCGGCGTTCGAATGCGGCTTCTATAATCTCTTTACGATCCGTCATTTATATCGATTCCTTATGGTTGCATAGAAGAAATGAGTGGGGGGCCTCGCGGGCCTTGCGCCCAGCCTACAGGGACGCCTGCACCGTGTCCTGCGATCGAGCCGCAGCATTCCCTGGCCGAGGCCACTCGCGGGTCGGTCCCGCGATCGGTCCTGGAATAACAGGAAATTCCAACGCGGCGCCGGCCACGTCAATCGCCCTCCAGCACCGTGCGGATGCGGGTGGCGGCCTCCAGGCAAACGGCGGGTTCGGCGACCAGTGCCATGCGCACATGTCCGGCGCCGGGATCGCCCTCGATTGTGGGCCGGGACAGGTACCGTCCCGGCAGCACGGTGACATTAACGTCCCGCTGCAGGCGGCGGGCGAAGGCCTCGTCGTCACCGCCCGGAACCCGCGGCCACAGGTAGAACCCGGCGTCGGGTCGGGACACCTCGAGCACGGGGTCGAGCACCGGCAGGACCGCCGCGAAGGCTTCGGCATAGCGCTGTCGGTTGGCGATCACATGCGCCTCGTCGCTCCAGGCGGCCTGGCTGACGGCCTGCAGTGGACCGGGTAGCGTGCATCCGTGGTAGGTGCGATACAGCGCAAAGCGCTCCAGGATTCGGGCATCGCCGGCGACAAAACCCGAGCGCAGCCCGGGGAGATTGGAACGCTTGGACAAGCTATGAAAAACGACACATCGGGCGAAATCGTGCTGTCCCAGGCGGGCGGCGGCGCCGAGCAGACTCGGCGGCGGTAGGTCTTGCGGCCCGTAGATCTCCGCGTAGCATTCGTCGGAGGCAATCACGAAATCGTGTTGCTCGGCGAGCCGCAGCAGCACGCCGAGTTCCGCCTCGGAGAGGACGGCTCCAGCGGGATTGCCGGGATTGCAGACATAGACCAATTGCACCCGGGCCCAGACGGTGGCCGGTATGGCTTCGAAGTCCGGCCGATAGCCGCGGGCGGGGTCCAGGTTGTAGAACAGGGCCTCGGCACCCGCCAGCAGCGCGGCGCCCTCGTAGATCTGATAGAAGGGATTGGGCATCAGGACCGCGGCTCGCGGGTCGGGTGTCACTACGGCCTGTGCGAGGGCGAACAGGGCCTCGCGAGTGCCGTTCACCGGCAGCACCTGGCGCTCGGGATCGATGCCGGGCAGCGTGAAACGCCGTTGCAGCCAGCGGGCGATGGCTTCGCGCAACGCGGGCGCGCCGCGGGTCGTCGAATACCGATTGAAGCCGGCCAGTGCCTGTTCCAGAACCGGCGCGACAAAGTCCGGCATCGGGTGCCGCGGTTCCCCGATGGACAGCGCGATGGGGTGTGGCGTAGTGATCGTCGGCAGGTCTGCAAACAAGGTTTGCAGCTGCTGGAAGGGATAGGGTTGAAGCCGTTCGAGATGGGGATTCATCAAGCGATCCGTTCGTCCAGCAGGTCGTCGTCTCCGCCGGCCGATCGGCCGGGCGCGCGCCCCAGCCAGCATGGGGTGGCGTAGTATACCCAACCCGACCCCGCGGGGTGGCCATGCCGGGCTCGTGGGGCGGTTGGCTTTTCCCCGCATCGTGGGGTGTTAATTGAGGATGGCGGTCGCGCCAGTCAGAATTGATCCGAAGATTTCTGGAACAAGCATGAGCAGGGGCGTTCTCGCCCCTACATTTTGAGGTAAAATAGGACCAATTCAGTCCTGTTTAGTTAGGGTGGCGCCACCGGACCCGATGGATCCGGATTCGTTTGACCCCCGGACCCATTTTCAACCCGGACTCGTTTGACAAGGATCCCCGACGACCATGTTGCGAATCAGCAAGCTCAGCGACTACGCCATCGTCCTCCTGTGCGAGATTGCGCGGGCGGAGGACGGGCAGGGCACCGCCGCCCGCCAACTCGCGGCCAGCACGAAGATTGCTCTGCCAACGGTGATCAAGTTGCTGAAGGTGTTGAAGGATCATGGGGTGTTGTTGTCGATGCAGGGGCGTAATGGCGGGTACCGGCTGGCGCGCCCGTCGGCGATGACCAACCTGGCCGTGATCATCGAGGCCGTCGACGGACCCATCGCCCTGACCGAATGCATGACCGACGGCCTGGATTGTCAGATTCATCGCAATTGCAACACGCGCCCGCACTGGGTTCACATCAACAAGGCGTTTCGCCAGGCGCTCTCCGGGGTCACCCTGAGCGACCTGAGCACGGGGAACCTGCCGGTCCCGGTGTCCTGGGGTGGCGTCCGGGCTGCGGCGCTTTAGATCCAATTTCACAAATAACCGAGGCGAGAACCACTATGTCCACGCAACCACAAGACGTCGAACAACTCGTCAAGCGCGAGTACAAATATGGGTTCAGCACGGATATCGATCAGGAGATTCTGCCCCCAGGCCTGAACGAGGACGTGGTTCGCGCCATCTCGGCGAAGAAGAACGAGCCGGAATTCATGCTCAAGTGGCGCCTGGAGGCCTACCGCAACTGGTTGACCCTGCGCGAGCCGAGCTGGGCCCACGTGCATTACCCGAAGCTCGATTACCAGGCGATCTCCTACTACGCGGCGCCCAAGATCGACGAGAATGCGCCGAAGAGCCTGGACGAGGTTGATCCGAAGTTGCTCGAGACCTATGAAAAGCTGGGGATCCCGCTGCACGAGCGCGCCCGTCTGGCCGGCGTCGCGGTCGATGCGGTCTTCGACAGCGTGTCGGTGACCACCACCTTCAAGGAGAAGCTCGGCGAGGCCGGGGTGATCTTCTGTTCCTTCTCCGACGCGGTCCAGAACCACCCCGAACTGATCGAAAAGTACCTGGGTACGGTGGTGCCGCCGGGCGACAATTATTTCGCGGCGCTGAACGCGGCGGTCTTCTCGGACGGTTCCTTCGTGTATATCCCGAAGGGCGTGCGCTGCCCGATGGAGCTGTCGACCTATTTTCGGATCAACGCGATGGATACCGGGCAGTTCGAGCGCACGCTGATCATCGCCGAGGAGGGCTCGCATGTGAGCTACCTCGAGGGCTGCACCGCGCCGCAGCGCGATCGCAACCAGCTGCATGCCGCGGTGGTGGAACTGATCGCGCTCGACGACGCCGAGATCAAGTACTCGACCGTGCAGAACTGGTACCCGGGCGATGAGGAAGGTCGCGGCGGCATCTACAACTTCGTGACCAAGCGCGGCGAATGCCGCGGGCGCAACAGCAAGATCTCCTGGACTCAGGTCGAGGCCGGTTCGGCGATCACCTGGAAGTATCCGAGCTGCATCCTGCTCGGCGACAACTCGGTGGGCGAGTTCTACTCGGTCGCGGTGGGCAACAACTTCCAGCAGATCGACAGCGGCACCAAGATGATCCATGTGGGCAAGAACACCCGCAGCACCATCATCTCCAAGGGCATCTCGGCCGGCCGCGCGGAAAACGCCTATCGCGGGTTGGTGAAGATCGCCAGCAGCGCCGAGGGTGCGCGCAACTACACCCAGTGCGATTCGCTGCTGCTGGGCGATCAGTGCGGCGCGCACACCTACCCCTATATCGAGGTCAAGAACCCCAGCGCGCAGGTCGAACACGAGGCGACCACCTCGAAGATCGGCGACGACCAGATCTTCTACCTGAAGCAGCGCGGCCTGTCCGAGGAGGACGCCGTGAACATGATCGTGAACGGCTTCTGCAAGGAGGTCT
>PWGH01000171.1 GCA_003555285.1 Thioalkalivibrio sp. | reverse complement strand
GCGGATGGCTCGATCCCTTGCGATCTGAAACACTGATTCACGCACCCATCACCCGCGGGAGCGGCGCATGAACGAGAACAAGGTGGCGCGGGCGAGTCTGCTGAGCGTCGGCACGCTCGTGGCGCTGGTGGCGCTGGCCGGCTTCGTGTTCGCGGCCGGCGCCATCTGGCCGATCCTCAGGCCGTGGCTCGAGGGTCTCAGCACCCTGCAGCTCGGTATTCTGGCGAGCTTCGTGGCCGGTATGTTCACGGCGGTCGGGGCCTTGCCGATCTTCTTCATCCGCACCCTGTCCCGGGAGATCGAGGACACGCTGATGGGTTTTGGCGCCGGCGTGATGCTGGCGGCCACCGCCTTCGAGCTGGTGCTGCCGGCCGCGAACATTGCCGAGGCCAGCACCGGCAGCCCCTGGATGGCGGTCCTGGTGGTGAGTGTCGGGATCGGCCTGGGCGGCGGGTTCCTGCTGCTGCTGAACGGGGTCCTGCCGCACGAGCATTTCATTACCGGCAAGCAGGGCGGTGCCGATTCCAAGAAAATCCGCCGCGTGTGGCTGTTCGTGTTCGCGATCGCCCTGCACAACCTGCCGGAGGGGCTTGCGGTGGGTGTCGGCTTCGGCGGCGAGGAGTTGGCGGACGGGGTGGCGCTCGCGATCGGCATCGGGCTGCAGAACATGCCCGAGGGGTTGGTGGTGGCGGTGGCACTGCTGTCGCTCGGCTACAGCCGCCCGGCGGCCTTTGGCGTCGCCTTGCTGACCGGCCTGGTGCAACCGATCGGGGGGGTGATCGGCGCCGGTGCAATCACGCTGATGGCGGCGCTGCTGCCGTGGGCCCTGGCCTTCGCCGCCGGTGCGATGCTCTTCGTGATCAGCCATGAAATCATCCCCGAATCGCACCGGCAGGGGCACGAGGGCAAGGCCACCTTCGGCGTGCTGCTGGGGTTTGTGGTGATGTTCAGCATCGATATCGTGTTGGATTGACGGGCCTCGTTGGCGCCGCTGGTCGGTGCGCTGCGCTTCACCCATGATGTCTACGGGGTCGCCTTGAAAATGGATGTTCTTGCGCGCGGGGCATCGAACGACGGCGCTCAACGTCCGGAGCGCAGGATTTCGTCGAGGGCCGTGGAGCCCGCCGGTAGATAGTCGGACCTGGCTACGCGTTCGGCCAACAGCCGCCAGCTTTCGGAGGTTTCGAACAACTCCAGAAACAGCGGCGCTGCTTCCTTCTCGAACCCGGCAACCGCCATGGCCACCGCCTGCCAGAACACCAGTTCCTCGTGCGCGGGAGCCATCGAGACGGCCAGCGAGAATTCCCGCAACGCGGCGCGGACATCGCCGTTGCGCAGATGGTGATCGCCGGTACTGTTGTGGTGAAAGGCCTTTTTCAGCGTGATCAGCCGATCCAGTTCGCGCAGCGGATGATCGTGATCCTCGACCCGCAGATTGAAGGGCATATCCCTGTCCGGGTCGCCGGAAGACGCTGCCTTGACCACGATCACCGCGGCGGAGCGTCGGCCGCGCACATCGCCTCCGGCCGACTGGCCGGCCTCCAGGCTGAGAATCAGCCGGTCGACGAATTCGCCTTTGGCCGCTTCGAAGGCCTCGGCCATTTGCATCCAGATACCGGGCCTTCGCAACATGTTTCCGAGACAGACGTACTCCTCGCCGCACTGATGGCCCGCCTCCGGAATACAGCGTTGGCCGGTATAGGCCGCGACGCGTCCACGGCTGTCCACTATCGCGGACTGCCGGTATTCGGCATTGGCATCCCGGCTGCGCAGAGCGGCCAGAGCCTCTTGCGCCGAGGCGCCTTCGCGGATCAGACGCAGACCCTCGGTTTTGTAGCTGGCTTTGGCGAACGATTGAATGGTGAGGGCCCCGACACCGGCCTCGGCATGAGGGCTGATGCTTCCGACCGCAAAATAATGCGATTGCACGGCCACGCCCAACTGCCCGTCTCCCGGGTCCCGCGCGACGATCGAGTAGGTGGCAACCGGCAGACTGCCGGGCGACGGCAACCGGTACCGCCGCGCCGATCCATCGTTTCCGGCTCCCGGTTCTAGCATGGTTCGTTGCCAATCGCGTCCCGGGGCCGATTCCAGACCAGCGGGTGGGCAGGATTGTTTTGCGGCTTCACGATGGACTCCTCCCGGCACGAACGAACCGTGACACCTCGAACCCAGGGTACCGATTGCGCGATCAGGCACAAAGCCATGCGCGACAACCTGGGTTTCCGGCCTGTGTAGGGTCGGCCAAGCGCAGCGGGCCCACCAGGGAAGTGCGCCACACATCGACCCGGCACAAGGCATACAAAAAATTAATCCACCCCATCGGAAAAATTTTGGGCACTAGATTACTCGGGAATTGCCCCTGCCCCGCGGAAACGCCCAGCGAGGCCGCACAAGGCCTAGCGCCATCCGTACCCAGCTTATCCACAGGATGTACACCTGTTGCGAACAGGGTTTGGCACAATATCTTGTGTTTGGCACTTTGAAATACGCGACCTATAGTGTTTGGGTATCACCACCCGGCACAGCACGAGGTCCGTTATGCACAGCGAGTCCCAGTCCGTCCCTTCGTCGGCTCTCCCCGAAACCCACCACGCCACCGACGAACCGAGCGCGGAACTGCTGGCGACCTCGCCGGGACAGCATCAGGTGATCCGCCGCAACGGCAAGGTCACGGGCTTTGATGCCGCGAAGATCGCGGTCGCGATCACCAAGGCCTTCCTCGCGGTCGAGGGCGGCAGTGCGGCGGCGAGCCGGCGCATCCACGACATCGTGCAGGAGCTCACCACGCAGGTGGGCGACAACCTGTTCCGCCGCGCCGGCGAGACCGGAACGCTGGTGCACATCGAGGACATCCAGGACCAGGTGGAACTGGCGCTGATGCGCGGCGGCCACCACAAGGTCGCGCGCGCCTACGTGCTCTACCGCGACAAGCAGGCCGAAAAGCGCGCCGCCGAGGCCGCCACGAAGACCGAGGCCCAAGCCCCCGCCACGCTCCACGTGCAACGCGCCGACGGCACCCGCGTACCGCTGGACGAGGCACGCATGGCCGCCGTGGTCGACGAAGCCTGCAGCGGGCTCGAGGCGGTCGACGGCACCCGGGTGCTCACCGAGGCCCGGCGCAACCTCTTCGACGGTGTCGCCGAGAAGGACGTCGGCACCGCGCTGGTGATGGCCGCGCGCGTGCAGATCGAGCAGGAGCCGAACTACTCGCAGGTGAGCGCGCGCCTGCTGAT
>PWGH01000091.1 GCA_003555285.1 Thioalkalivibrio sp. | reverse complement strand
CCGTGAATACATCCCTGTAGGCTTGACGACAGCATCCCTGCTGTCGACACCCGCTGACAGGGCCGCGGCCTCCTCTGGAATCAGCTTTTTGGATTGGAGAAGGGATGGTGGACGAACGGAGTGTGCTTTCGGTCAGCGAGCTGAATCAGCAGGCGGATGATCTGTTGCGCAGCAGTCTGGGGCGGGTGTGGGTCGAGGGCGAGGTCTCGAATCTGCGGCGGTATGGGTCCGGGCACCAGTATTTTTCGCTGAAGGACGCGCAGGCGAGCATCAATTGCACGCTGTTTCGCGGTCAGGCCCGCCATGCCGCCGCGTTTGCCGATGGCGATCGGGTCCAGGCTCTGGGCCGAGTCGGGGTCTACACCGCTCGGGGCCAATTTCAGTTGGTGGTGGAGCGACTCGAGAGCGCGGGGGAAGGCCGACTGCTGGTGGCCTTTCAGCAGTTGAAGGCACGCTTGTTGGCCGAGGGCCTGTTCGATCCCGGTTGCAAGCACCCGCTGCCGCGCAACGTGCATCATCTGGGGGTGATCACCTCGCCGCAGGGCGATGTCCGGCACGACATCGCCCGAACCCTTGCCCGGCGCTTTCCGCTGCTGCTGCCCTTCACGCTGTACCCGGTGGCGGTCCAGGGGGCCGCGGCCGCCCCGCAGATCGTCCGCGCGTTGGAACAGGCCGCGCTGGAGGCCACCGTCGACGTGCTGATCCTGGCCCGCGGCGGCGGCTCGCTGGAGGATCTGTGGGCCTTTAACGAGGAAACGGTCGCCCGGGCGATCGCCGCCTGCCCGATCCCGGTGGTCACCGGCATCGGGCATGAAACCGACACCACCATCGCGGATTATGTCGCCGATCTGCGCGCCTCCACACCCACCGCGGCGGCGGAGGCGGTCAGTCCGGACGGCGCCGCGTTGCGCCAACGGCTGGTCGAGGCCCGTCTGCGGCTGCTGCAGGTCGTCGGCCAGCAACTGCGCCAGCGGCGCCTGCATCTCGCCCAGATGCAGGCGCGTCTGCCCCGGCTGCAGCCGGGGCGGCGCATCGAACAGCACCTGCAGCGCGTCGATGAATTACGCCACCGGCTCGATCGGGGCCTCCGGCGCCAGCAGGAGGAGCGCGGGGCCCGCCTGCGGCAACTCGCCCTGCGCCTGCGCGTGCATCAGCCCGGACATCGCCTGCAGGCCCTACAGGCGCGACTGCAACAATTGCACCACCGGCTGATTCAGGCGCGCCCGGTCCGGCAGCTGGCGACCGAACATCGCCGCTTGAAGGCCCTCCGCGAGGACCTGCTGCGGGCGATCCACCATCGGCAACAGCGCGAGATCACGCGCCTGCAGGCCGTCCGCGGCCGCCTGCAGGCGCTCGACCCCGAGGCGGTGCTGCACCGCGGCTACAGCATCCTGCGGACCGACCAGGGTCAGGTGGTGCGCACCGTCACCCCTGAACTCCAGGGCACGCAACTGCATGCCCGCCTCGCCCACGGTGAACTCGACCTCCAGGTCCTGGAGGTCCACCCCCCTCAATCCGCGCTGCGCAACGACTGAGCCACCGCATCCCGGTGCCATGCGACGAGACTGGCGACGTCGACGATCTCGCCCAGCGGTGCCCGGCCGGCCAGGACCACCACCGGCGATTCCGGCTCGCCGAAGCCATCCAATACCGTCAGCGCGTCGGAAAAATCCTGTTCCCGGGTGTAGTCATTGGGGGTGACCACCACCGGGAGCTCGGCGCCGCGGGCCGCCCGCAGCCCGTTGTCGGAGTCCTCGAAGGCCAGGCAGGCCGACGCCGGAAGCCCCAGGGCTTCCAGCGCATACCGGTAGATATCGGGGGCCGGCTTCTTGGCCGGCACCACATCGCCGGCCGCGATCACCTCGAACCAGTCGATGCTGGCCGCCCCCAACGTGGCCCGCAGCAGCGCGGTCACGTTCTCCGGCGTGGTGGTGGTCGCGATCGCCAGGCGCAGCCCCACGGCCCGGGCCTGCTGCAACAGGCGCCTGACCCCGGGCCTTAATGGAATCGCGCCGGTTTCGAGCAGGGCCACGTAGTGGCGGGTCTTGGCCGCGTGCAGGGTGCGGATCCGGCCCTCGATCCCGGGCCTCTGCAAGACCTCGGGCCGATCCTCCTCGAGATACTGGCGGATGCGCTCCTTGCCGCCGGTCACCCGCAGCAGAGTGCCATACCGGGCCACATCCCAGTGCCAGTCCAGGCCGGCCTCGGCAAAGGCCCGGTTAAAGGCAATCCGATGGCCATCCCGCTCGGTATCGGCCAGCGTGCCATCGACATCGAAGATCAGTGCAGTGAGTCCCGTCATCGTCCCCTCGTATTCCGTAGCGGCCAAAACCGATCAGCCCAAGGCAAGCAGACTGGGTACACCTGCGCCAAGACCCGCCCGGTGGCCCGCGCCGGCCCGACCGCAGCGCAGGACGCGGTGTCCGGGTCCGCAAGAAACGGCACACCGCGAAAACCGAAACGGGGGCAAGGCTTGCCTCGGTGAGCGGACTCTGCTATTTAGTCCCGCCCATTCCTCCCGGAGACCCGCGATAATGGCCCAAGACCCGAAGACCGCCCAGCCGTCCTCCAAGCACATGGTAGCGAGCGGCATTGCCGCCTATCAGCCCGAGACGGGCGAAGAATACATGAGCAAGGCTCAGCTGGCGCATTTCCGGGCATTGCTGCTGGCCTGGAAGCAGGAACTGATGGAGGAAGTCGGTCGTACCGTGGGCCACATGAAGCAGGATGCGGCCAACTTTGCAGATCCGTCCGACCGCGCGACCCAAGAAGAGGAATTCGGGCTCGAACTGCGCGCACGCGATCGGGAACGCAAGCTGTGCAAGAAGATCGATGAGTCGCTGCGCAACATCGACCTGGGCAATTACGGCTATTGCGAGGCCTGCGGCGTCGACATCGGCATCCGCCGGCTCGAGGCCCGGCCGACCGCGACGCTGTGCATCGACTGCAAGACGCTAGCCGAAATCAAGGAAAAACAGATGGCCTCATGATCCCCGATGCGCACGGCATGCATCCTCCTCACACGGGCTGTCTGATGGCCGTCCGGGAGTGGGGGTCGACCGCCCCCGTGCCAGGCCACGTGGCCGCCTACGTACCAGGCCCCCTGTGAGGCTCGGATGCCGAAGGTGAAGCTACGGTGGTGAACGCTCCTGTCGGACCCTATGTAGGGCGTTTTGCACCCACACCGTCAGGCCCGTTGCATCTGGGTTCGCTGACCGCGGCGGTGATCTCCTGGCTCGATGCGCGTCACCAGGGGGGGCGCTGGCACCTGCGCATCGACGATATCGACCGCCCGCGCGTGGTCCCTGGCGCGATCGACTCCATCCTGCGCGATCTCGACGGCTTTGGCCTCGGCTGGGACGGGCCGGTGCTTTGGCAGCGCGATCAGGAGCCGGCCTATCGCGCGGCACTGGACCAGCTGCAGGCCGCCGGCCACCTCTTCCCCTGCGCCTGCTCCCGGCAGGCCATCGCCGCCGCCGGCCTCCCGGGCTGGGAGGGGCCGATCTATCCGGGCACCTGCCGGGAGGGCCTGCCGCCCGGACAACACGGGCGCACGCTGCGGCTGCGCATCACCAAACGCCACTGGAACGTGCTCGATCGCGGCCTGGGTCCGGTGGGCTTCGATCTGGTCCGGTTGGGCGGGGACTTCGTGGTTCGGCGCGCCGACGGCCTGTTTGCCTATCAGCTGGCGACCGTGGTCGATGACCTCGCCCTCGGCGTCACCGATGTAGTGCGTGGTATCGACCTGCTGGGATCGGTACCCCGGCAACTGCAGCTGCACCAGGCCCTCGAGCAACCCGCCCCGCGCTATCTGCACCATCCGCTGGTCGTCACCGACACCGGTGAGAAGCTCGCCAAGTCGTCCGCCGCCGCCCCCCTGCCGCGGGGCGCCGGCTGCATCCTGGCCCGGGTCCTGAGCGCCGTGGGCGTACCGGACATCGAGCCGGACTTCCGGGCTACCGGGGCCGCGGCCACGCACGCACTGCTGGATCATGCTCGCCAGCATTGGCAGCCGGAACGGCTCCCGCAGAGCCCCATTGCGGATACCGCCCTGCGTGCCGGGGTCCCTACGCATCAGAGCCCACCGAACCCCGGTGCGCGCACCGAGCCGGCCGGCCGGCCGGGCACCCGCCAATGAATCCGGCCATCGGCGTACTGGCTCTGGCGCTCGGTGTGCTGCTGTTCCTGTCGCCGGTCGTCCCCTGGGTCGCGGCGGTGGCGCCCGCCTGGTGGTGGCCTTTCGCCGCCTGGGCCGCCTTCATCGCAGTGATCGCTCTGGGCATGGCCAGCCGCAGTGACCCTTAGTCTCGGCCTGCTCTACACCGTCGGGGTCATCTACCTGGCCCTGCTGTTCGGGATCGCATTCGCGGCCGAGCGCACCCGTGCCCTCGGCCGTCTGGCCGGCAACGCCTGGGTCTACACGCTGTCGCTCGGGGTGTACGCGACCTCCTGGACCTTCTACGGCAACCTGGGCTTTCTGGAGAGCGACGGCTATCGCTACCTGACCATCTACCTGGGCGTGACCCTGGCCTTCGCAGCGACGCCCTGGCTGTTGCGCCCGATCCTGAAGCTCGCCCGCGAACAGCAATTGACCTCGCTCGCGGACCTGTTCGCCTTTCGCTACCGCAGCAGCCTGACCGGGCCGGTGGTCGCCTTGTTCATGCTCACCGGTGTGCTTCCCTACATCGCCCTGCAGATCAAGGCCGTCGCGGAATCGGCGGCGGTCCTGACCGCGGACACCCCGCCGCATCTGCTCGCGCTGACCTTCAGCGCGACCATCGCGCTGTTCGCGATCCTGTTCGGCGCCCGACACATCTCGCCACGGGAAAAACACGCCGGCCTGGTGGTGGCGATCGCGTTCGAATCCGTGGTCAAGCTGGTGGCGCTGCTGACCATCGGCGGCATCGCGCTGGTGGCGGTCTTCGGCGGCCTGTCGGGACTCGATGCCTGGCTGGTCGAACACCCGGAGGCGGTCACCGCCCTGTACCAGCCGGTGTTGGAAGGCGGCTGGTTCAGCCTGATGGTGCTCGCCTTCGCAGCCGCCTTCCTGCTGCCGCGGCAGTTCCACATGCTGTTTACCGAGAACATCGATCCGCAGGCGCTGAACCGTGCAGCCTGGGCCTTTCCGCTGTTCCTGCTGCTGCTGAACCTGCCGATGCCGGTGCTGTACTGGGCCGGTCAGGCCGCCGGGCTCACGCAGGATCCGAACTACTACGCACTCGGCCTCGCCGGCTGGCTCGAATCGCCGACCCTGGCCCTGTTGATCTTCATCGGCGGTCTGTCCGCCGCCAGTGCGATGATGATCGTGACCACGCTGGCGCTCGCGAACATGGGCATGAACTACCTGTCGCTGCCGGCACGTCTGCGCGAACGCCAGTCGTTGCCGGCCAACCTGTACCGCAACCTGCTCTGGGGTCGGCGGCTGTGGATCGTGCTGATCATCGCACTCGGCTATGGCTTCTACGGCCTGCTGCAGGTGGTCGAGGGCCTCGCCCAACTGGGCCTGATTTCCTTCGCCGCCGTGACGCAGTTCCTGCCCGGCCTGATCGGGCTACTGCTGTGGCCGCGAGCGACCCGGATCGGCTTCCTGCTCGGCCTGATGGCCGGGATCGTCGGCTGGTTCCTCAGTCTGGTCGCTCCCCTGCTGGCCAACGCCGGCATCTGGACCTCGGCCCCCATGCTCCAGCCTCTGCTCGGCGCCGAGCAGCTCGACGTCTGGACCTTTGCGCTGACGCTGAGCCTGGGCGCCAACGGCCTGCTGTTCGTGCTCGGCTCGCTGCTGTCGCGCCCGAACCAACAGGAGGTCGAGGCGGCCGAGGCCTGCTGCCCGCGGGATTCGCTGCCGGCGAGCCGCGGTCTGCCGCTGGCTCGGGACGTCCCCGAGATGGAGGCGGAGCTGACAGCGACCCTCGGCACCATCCCGGCCCGGCATGAACTGCAACGGGCCCTGGACGATCTCGGCCTGCCGCGTCATACCCGTTCGCGGCGGGACCTGCAGCGCCTGCGCGAACGCATCGAGCGCAATCTGTCTGGCCTGTTGGGTCCGGTGCTGGCCCGGATGATCGTCGATCAGCACCTGCGCCTGGATGCCGCCGGCCGCTCCAGCCTCAGCGAGAGCCTGCGGCGCATCGAGCAGCAACTCGAGGATGCCCGACTGCCGCTGACGGGCCTGGCCGCCGAACTGGACACCCTGCGTCGCTTCCATCGCCAGATCCTGCAGGAGATGCCGCTGGGGGTTTGCAGCGTCACCGCGGATGGCGAGATCACCGGCTGGAACCTTGCCCTGACCCGGCTGACCGGCATTTCCACTGGTGTCGCCGTCGGCCAGGTGATCGAGCGCCTGGAGCGGCCCTGGGGCGGCCTTCTGCGCGCCTTCCTGGACAGCGACGACCGTCGCATCTACAAATTGAACCTGGAGACGGAACACGGCCCGCGGCGCCTGAACCTGCACCAGTCGCCGGTGGAGGTGGTGGCTGGGCGCCGGGAAGGCCATGTGATTCTGATCGAGGACGTGACCGCACGCGTGCAACTGGAAAACGAGGTCGCCCACAGCGATCGACTGGCGTCGATCGGACGCTTCGCCGCCGGCGTCGCCCACGAGATCGGCAATCCGCTCGCGGGGATCGCGTCGCTGGCGCAGACGCTGCCGCTGGAGGACGACCCGAACGAGATCCGAGACATCGCCGAGGACATCGTCGAGCAGACCCGGCGCATCAATGCCATCGTGCAGTCGCTGGTGGCCTTCGCCCATTCGGATACGCCGGCGCGCCGCGGCTTCGAGCCGGTGGCGCTCGATGCCCTGGTCGCCGAGGCCATGCGCCTGACGCGCCTGGCCGGGCGCAAGGATCTCCACTACACCCTCGACGGGCTTGCGGGTCTGCACATCCAGGGAGCCCATGCCAAACTGTTGCAGGTGTTCATCAACCTGCTGACCAATGCCGAACAAGCCTCCCCTCCCGGGGCCACCATTCACATCCGCGGCCAGCGCACCGGAACCTGGCTCCGGGTGGATATCCGGGATCAGGGTCCGGGCATTGCGGAGGAGCTGCTCGGGCGGTTGTTCGAGCCCTTCTTCACCACCAAGCCCGCCGGACAGGGCACCGGACTCGGGCTTCCGGTGGCCTACAGCATCGTGCAGGACCACGGTGGTAGTCTGATGGCCGCCAACGCACCGGAGGGCGGCGCGCAATTCATCCTGACCTTTCCCCTGGAAAAATCCGCATGACACGCATTCTGCTGGTCGACGACGAGGCCTCCATCCGGCGCGGCGTGCGTCGGTTTCTGGAACACCAGGGCTTCATGGTGACGCTCGCGGTGGATCTCGCCAGCGCCCGCGAACACGCCGACGCCGACGCTTTCGACCTGTTGCTCGCCGACCTGCGCCTGCCCGACGGCGAGGGCACCGCGCTGATCGGGGAATACCCCCAGCTGCCCACCGTGATCATGACCAGCTACGCCTCGGTCCCCTCGGCGGTCGAGGCGATGAAGTCCGGAGCCATCGACTACATCGCCAAGCCCTTCGATCACGATGCCCTGCTACTGACCCTGCGCGCGGCGCTGCGCTCCGCGCGCAGCCAGCACCCCGCGTCGGCCACCTCCGATTCAGGCGACGATTGCGGGCTGATCGGCACCAGCCCGGCCCTCGAGACCCTGCGCCAGCAACTGCGCCGCATCGCCGCCACGCACTCCACCGTGCTGATCCGGGGCGAATCGGGCACCGGCAAGGAGTTGGCGGCCCGCGCGATCCACACCCTCAGCCCTCGCGCCGCGCAGCCCTTCATCCCGGTGAACTGCGCGTCGATTCCCGAAGGGCTGGTCGAGGCCGAGCTGTTCGGCCACGCCCAGGGCGCCTACACCGGCGCGGTCAAGGCACGCACCGGACTGATCGAGGCGGCCCATGGCGGCGTGCTGTTTCTGGACGAGATCGGCGAACTGGCCCCGGCCGCCCAGGCCCGGCTGCTGCGGGTATTGCAGGAGGGCGAGATCCGCCCGGTCGGCAGCACCCAGACCCGGTGCGTGGATATCCGCCTGATCGCCGCGACGCATCGGGATCTGGAGGCGATGATCGAGGCCGGCACCTTCCGCGCCGACCTGTACTACCGGCTACGGGTTCTGGAAATTCAGATCCCGCCGCTGCGCGAGCGCCGGCCGGACCTCGACCTGCTGGCCGCGCGTTTTCTGCACGAACTGGAACAGCGTTTCCAGCGATCCAACCTGTCCCTGAACGAAGCGGCGCGCCACCGGATGCAGCACTACCACTGGCCGGGCAACGTCCGGGAACTGCGCAACGCACTCGAACGCGCGGTGGTGCTGTCCGAAGACCGCTGCATCGGCCCGGAGCACCTGGGACTCCCCCAGACTTCCGGTATTCCTGAGGGTGTCAATGACGCAAGGGGCCGTGATCCGGGTGGCAGTGACATGAAGCACAATGCGTCCGCGACCAATGGCCGGGGGGCCCATGACCAGGGGGCCAGCCTCACGGACTACTTCCGGCGCTTCGTGCTGGAGAACCAGGCCCGCATGAACGAGACCGAACTCGCCCGCGCGCTCGGCATCAGCCGCAAGACCCTGTGGGAGCGACGCCTGCGCGAGCACCTGCCCAGACCCTGATCCGAACCGTAGGGTGGGCCAAGCGCAGCGGGCCCACCATGGCCGTGCCCGAGCCGTGCGGGGTTTTGGGTTACGAATGGTAACACTGCGGTGTTACGGTTCGTAGCGTCGGTGCGGTAGAACGGTAGGCCGATGACCTAAGCCTCTGTTCGATCGAGGCGTCCATGCTGGCGTGGGTCTTGCTTTGTGGTTTCGCACACGCGCTGCGGGATCCACCCACCATGCCTGATCCGCTCGACACCCTCCGGGAATTTCTGAGCGCCCATGCGCCCTTCGACCAGCTCGAGCCGGATGCGCTCGAGTTCCTGTTGCCGCGCCTGGAGAGCCGGTTCTATTCCAGCGGTCAGAGCATCACCCATCCGGAGAACGGTCCGGCGCAGCGCTTTCATATCATCCGTCAGGGGCGCATTCGCGGCGAGACCCCGAGCGAGGACGAGCAGATCTCCGGCAAGGCCTGGGAACTGGTGCCCGGCGAATGTTTTCCCATCGGCGCCCTGCTCGGACGCCGGCCGGTGCACACCGTGCATCGCGCGCTCGAAGACACGCTGTGTCTGGAACTGTCGCTGGAGGACTTCGATCGCCTGCGGACGCGCTCGCAGGTCTTCAACGACTTCTGCTCCCGGCGTCTGGTCAGCCTGTTGCACCGAGTCCACCAGGGGCTGCTCAGCCAGCAGCTTGGCGATACCGCCGGGGTCGGACAGCTGAACACGCCGCTGGGCGCGCGCATCACCCGGCCTCCGGTGACCTGTGCCGCCGACGTGCCCCTGCGCATGGCCCTGACCCGGATGCGCGACGAACGCGTGGGTTCCATCGTCGCGGTGGATGCCGACGAACGTCCGATCGGCATCTTCACGATGACCGACCTGCTCGGCCGAGTCGCGCTCGAAGGCGTCTCGCTGGAGGCGCCCTTGCGCCAGGTGATGACCCCGAACCCGATTGCGCTCTCGGATTCCGCGCTGGGTTTCGAGGGCATCGAGACCATGGCCGAGTACGGCATGAAGCACATCTGCGTGGTCGCCAACGGCCGACTGGTCGGCGTACTCGGGGAACGCGACCTGCTGACCACCAATCCGCTGACTCTCGACCGCCTGGTGCGGGGCATCCTGCGCGCCGAGAATGTAGCCACCATCGCCGGTCACCTGCGCGAGGTTCCACGCCTGATCGGGGCGGTGATCAGCCAGGGCGCCGAGGCCGATCAGATCCTGCGCCTGATCACCCGCATCAACGACCATGCGACCCGCCGCGTGCTGGCGCTGCTGCGGCGCGAGCATGCCCTCGAGGCGATTGAATTCACCTGGCTGGCCTTCGGCTCCCAGGCGCGCGAGGAACAGGCGCTGCGCACCGATCAGGACAACGGCATTTTGTTTCAGTGCGAACCCGGTCAGGAAGATGCAACCCGCGCCCGCCTGCTGCCCTTCGCCCAGGCGGTGAATCAGGCGCTCGACGCCTGCGGCTTCGACCTGTGCCCCGGCAACATCATGGCCGGCAATCCCGAATGCTGCCTGAGCGGCGCGGAGTGGGAGCAGCGCTTTGGCCGCTGGATCGACCAAGGCACCCCCGAACACCTGCTGAAGAGCTCGATCTTCTTCGATCTGCGCGGCATCGACGGCGACATCGGGCCGGTGGAGACCCTGCGCTCGCAGATGCTGCGCAAGACCGCGTTCAACAGCCGGTTCCGACGGCAGATGGCCGCCAATCAGTTGCGGATGCGCCCCCCGCTGGGGCTGTTCGGCGAAATCCGCAGCGGCGCGCAGGGCATCGACATCAAGCTGAGCGGTCTGACCCCCTTCGTCGACGGTGCCCGGGTGATGGCGCTCGCCGCCGAATTGCCCGCCACCCGCAGCCACGAACGCCTCGATCAGGCCGTCGCCAGCGACGTGCTGCGTGAGGACGATGCGCGCGACTACCACGCCGCGCTGCGCTATCTGCAGATGCTGCGCCTGCGCAGCCAGCAACAGGCGATCGACGCTGGACACGAAAACGGCAATCGAATCCGACCGGAAGAACTCGGCACCCTCGAGCGCCGGGTGCTCAAGGAGGCCTTCCGGCAGGCCCGCAAGCTGCAAGGGCAGCTGGCGGTGCAGTACCAGCTCTGACCTTGTGTCGGAGGAGACCGTGTACCCCAAGACCCCAAAAAACCCAAAGGAGAACACTCCATGACACAAGAGGAAAGCAGGGCCGCCTACTGGCGCGCCAATCTGCGGCTACTGGGCATTCTGCTCGCAATCTGGTTCGTCGTGTCCTTCGGGCTCGGCATCCTGCTGTCGCAGCCGCTGAACGCCTTCAGCATCGGCGGATACCCGCTCGGCTTCTGGTTCGCGCAACAGGGCTCGATCTACACCTTCATCGTGCTGATCTTCTTCTACACCTGGCGCATGAACGTGCTGGACCGTAAGTTCGACGTGCACGAGGAATAACAAAAATGGATCTCAAAACACTAAGTTTCATCGTGGTCGGCGCGACCTTCGCGATCTACATCGGCATCGCGATCTGGGCCAGGGCCGGCTCCACCTCCGAGTTCTACGTCGCCGGCAAGGGGATCAATCCCGTGCTCAACGGGATGGCCACCGCGGCCGACTGGATGTCGGCCGCAAGCTTCATCTCGATGGCCGGCCTGATCGCCTTCCTCGGCTTCACCGGCGGCGCCTACCTGATGGGCTGGACCGGCGGCTACGTGCTGATGGCGCTGCTGCTCGCGCCGTACCTGCGCAAGTTCGGCAAGTTCACGGTGCCCGAATTCATCGGCGACCGGTTCTATTCGAGAACGGCGCGCATCGTCGCGGTCATCAGCCTGCTGGTGATCTCGATCACCTACGTGATCGGGCAGATGCGCGGGGTCGGCATCGCCTTCTCGAACATCCTCGAGGTGGAACTCGCGACCGGTCTGTATTCCGGCATGGCGGTGGTGTTCATCTACGCGGTGTTCGGAGGCATGAAGGGCATCACCTACACCCAGATCGCCCAGTACGTGATCATGATCTTCGCCTACACGGTGCCGGCGGTGTTCATCGCGATCCAGCTGACCGGCAATCCGATTCCGCAAATCGGTCTGGGCGGAACGCTGGCCGGCGAGGACACCTACCTACTGGCGGCCCTCGATCGGACCCTGATGGACCTGGGCTTCGCCGCTTATACGACGGTGTCCGGCATGACCATGCTCAACATGTTCCTGCTGACGCTCGCACTGATGATCGGCACCGCCGGTCTGCCGCACGTGATCATCCGCTTCTTCACCGTCCCGCGGGTGCGCGATGCGCGCAAGTCGGCCGGCTACGCGCTGCTGTTCATCGGCATCCTGTACACCACCGCCCCGGCCGTGGGTGCGATGGCGATGTACAACTTCATCAATACCGTGCAACCGGGCGAGGTCGGTGATCCGCAGGGCAATCTGGTGATCGAGGACCGTCCGGACTGGATGCTGCGCTGGGAGCGTACCGGGCTGCTCGGCTTCGAGGACAAGAACGAAGACGGTCGCCTGCAGTACTACAACGACCGTAATCCGGAGTTCGCAGCGATGGCCGAGGAGGAATTCGGCTGGGAAGGCAACGAGTTCACGCGCATCGATCGAGACATCATGGTGCTCGCGAATCCGCAGATCGCCGGACTGCCGAACTGGGTGATCGCGCTGGTCGCGGCGGGGGGTATCGCCGCGGCACTCTCGACCGCGGCCGGTCTGTTGCTCGCGATCTCCTCGTCGATCTCGCATGACCTGTTGAAGGGGGTCTTCATGCCGAGGATCTCGGAGAAACGGGAGTTGTTGGCGGGGCGCATCGCGATGGCAGGGGCGATCCTGCTCGCGGGGTATCTCGGGCTCAATCCACCGGGCTTTGCCGCCGAGGTGGTCGCCCTGGCCTTCGGCCTGGCGGCGGCCAGTCTGTTCCCGACCCTGATGATGGGGATCTTCTTCAAGCGGGTTAATCGGGAGGGCGCGATCGCCGGCATGCTCGTGGGCCTCGCCAGCACGCTGCTGTACATCTTCCTGTTCAAGGGGTGGTTCTTCTTCCCGGGCACCAACGTGTTCCCGGATACCGCCGAGTACTGGCTGTTCGGCATCAACCCGACCGGCTTTGGCGTGATCGGCGCGATCCTGAACTTCATCGTGGCGTATGCAGTATCCAGCGTCACCAAGGCCCCGCCGGAGCACATCCAGCGGCTCGTCGAGGAGGTGCGCGTCCCGCGCGTCGGCACCTCGTAATGCGGGGATCCGATCGCGTGGTTTGAGGCCATTCGGCCAGCAGGCCCGCCCTCGGGCGGGTCTGTTTTTTTCCGGACCGAACCGCAAGTGCAGCCATCGGCTGTGCTTGCGGTTCCATCTGGCGGTACGATCGGGCGGCTGCATCCACATCGGGGCAGCCACAGCACGAGAGAGCAACATGGACGCAGAGCTGCAGGAGATACGGGATTTCCTGGCGACGAGCCCGGACTTCGCCGTGCTGCCCGAGGCGGCCCTGGAGCGCCTGCCTCGGCAGCTGATCGTGCGCTACCTGCGTCGCGGCAGCCCCTTCCCCCCGGCGACCAGCGAGGCCGGCGATCTCTGGCTGGTGCGGGCCGGCGCGGTGGACCTGCGCGATGGCCACGACGAGCTCCTCGACAAGCTCGGCGAAGGCGACGTGTACACCGCACCCGAACCCGGCGAGTGGGTCGCGACCATCCATGGCCGGGTGGTCGAGGACGCGCTGTTCTATGTGCTTCCGGCGCCGGCGGCCGGCGAATGGCGGCGCCAGCACGCCGCGTTCGCGGAGCGCTTCGATCGCGCCAGTCGTCGGCCGGTGCAACAGGCCCTCGCGGCGCTCGAGAGCGGCAGCGGCGCAGGCGATCATGTGCTCACCGTCTCGGTCGGCGAGCTGGTGGCCCGGCCTCCGGTGACCATCGCCCCCGAGGCCACCATCGAGGCGGCCGCCCGGCACATGAGCGAACAGAGCGTCTCGGCGCTGCTGGTCCTGTCCGACACCCGCCTGGTCGGCATCGTTACCGATCACGACCTGCGCAAGCGCTGCCTGGCCGCCGGCCGCTCGCGCCAGGAGCCCATCGGCAACATCATGAGTCGCCAGCTGCAGACGGTCCTGCGCGAGACCCCGGCCTTCGAGGCGCTGCTGCTGATGTCCCGGGGCGATATCCACCACCTGCCGGTGCTCGATCGGGGGCAGCCGATCGGATTGATCTCGACCGAGGATCTGATCCGCCACCAGGGCACCAGTGCCGTCTATCTGGTGCGCGACATCCGCCGCGGAGACTCGGTCGAGGCCCTCGGCCGGGTCGCCCGCGCGTTGCCCGAGCTGCAGATCCAGCTGGTCCAATCCGGCGCCACGGCCTTCCACCTCGGTCAGGCGATCACCGCGGTGATCGATGCGTTGACGCGCCGGCTGTTGCAGCTGGCCGAGGCCGAACTCGGTCCGCCGCCGGTGCCCTATGCCTGGCTCGCCTGCGGCTCTCAGGGCCGGCGCGAACAGACGGTGCACACCGATCAGGACAATGCGCTAATCCATGCCGATTCCGCACTCGACGGGGTGGATGCCTACTTCGCCGCGCTGGCCGAATTCGTCACCAACGGCCTGGACCACTGCGGGCTCCCCCACTGCCCGGGCGGCGTGAGCCCGGTGGCCGGCATCTGGCGCCAGAGCGTCCATGGCTGGCGCCGCGAATTCGCGCGCGCGGTCACCGCCGAAGACGAGAT
>PWGH01000220.1 GCA_003555285.1 Thioalkalivibrio sp. | reverse complement strand
CGCCGGGCAACGGCGACCGTGTAGTCCCGGCCCTGCTTCAGCTTGTCGTAGTTGCCGAAGACCTCCCTGAAGCCCCGCTCGATGAAACGGCGCAGGCCTGTGATCGTTACGACATAGAGACGGCCTCCGGGGTTCAACTGGTCCCACGCATCCAGCAGGTAGGTGTAGAGCAGCTCCCGGCCCACCTTCGCCGGAAGGTTGGATGCGATCACGTCGAAGCGTCGATCGGCGATCTGGGCGAAGCCGTTGCTGAGCAGGCAGTCGACGTTCGCGAGGCCGTTCAGCTCGGCGTTGCGGCGACTGTACTCCACCGCAACGAAGTCCTTGTCCACCAGCGTGCAGCGGCCCTCGTGGGCCTTGCGCGCGAAGGTCAGCCCGATCGGTCCGTAGCCGCAGCCCAGATCGAGGCAGCGGTCGGAGGGTCGCACCTCCGCATGAGCGAGGAGAAGCCGCGTGCCGTCGTCGATGCGCCGCGGCGAGAACAGGCCCCAGGTGGTCACAAACTCCAACGGCTCCCCGGCCAGCACGTCGGCGAAGCGGATGTCCCTCTTGAGTTCGCGCTGCAGTCGACGCCGTTCCGCGGAATTGTTCAGGTCCCGGCCCTCAGCCATTGGCGGCGCCCCCGGTGACGGCACCGCGCAATCCGGCCCACAGGGTCTCGGCGAGCCGGGCCGGCCTCGCGGCATCCGCCTCTTCCGGGGCCCCGAGGATGTTCACGTGCCCCATCTTCCGGCCCGGACGCGCAGCCGGCTTCCCGTACAAATGCAGCCGGGCTCGGGAATGGGACAGCAGGGGGGAAAAATCGGGCATGGCGGCGCCTTCCGGCCACAGGTCCCCGAGCAGGTTCAGCATTGCCGCCGGCGCCACCAGCTCGGCAGGCGCCAGTGCCAGCCCGCAGACCGCCCGCACCTGCTGATCGAACTGCGAGACGGTGACCGCATCCAGGGTGTAGTGACCGGAGTTGTGCGGCCGCGGCGCGATCTCGTTCACCAGCAATCTCCCCGAACCGGTGAGGAAGAACTCGACGGCAAGCACACCGTGATAATCAAGACGCTCGGCGATGTGCTGCGCAACCGCTTCCGCCTGGACCCGGATCTCCTCGGGGACCCGGGCCGGGACCCGGCTCAGGTGCAGGATGCCTCCGCGGTGTTCGTTCTCCGTGACCGGGAAGCAGCGGCAGCTGCCGTCGGGGGCCCGCGCCAGCACCACGGAGACCTCGCGGTCCAGGTCCAGCCGCTGTTCGAGCACGCAGGGGACCTCCCCCAGTTGGCTGAAGGCCCGGGCGACGGCCTCGCGGGTGCGGACAGGAAACTGCCCCTTGCCGTCGTAGCCGAGGCGCGCGGTCTTCAGGATGGCCGGCGGGTTCCAGTCCGGCGCCGCCGTACGCGCGGCCGCAGCGTCCTCGACCGGGAGCCAGGGCGCAACCGCGACGCCGGCATCCTCCAGGAACCGCTTTTCCGCGAGCCGGTCCTGCGCGATCGCGAGTGCCCGCGGATCCGGCCGCAGCAGCACACGGCCGGCCAGCCATTCGGCGCTGGCCGCCGGGACGTTCTCGAACTCGCAGGTGACCACGGCCGCATGTGCCGCGAGTTCCGCGAGCGCGTCCGGGTCGTCGAATCCGGCGCGCAGATGACGGTCCGCCAGCCGACCGGCGGGACTGTCGGGATCGGGATCGAGCACCCAGACGCGATAGCCCATGGTCTTGGCGCTGACGGTGAAATAGCGGCCCAGCTGCCCGCCGCCGAGCAGTCCGAGGGTCGCCGGAGGGAGAATCACCGGTGCACCGCTGGCAGCTCCTGTGCCAGCACCGCGTCACGCTGGCATTCCCGGAAGCGCTCGAGGCGCGCGCGCAGCGCGGCATCTCCGTTGGCGAGCATCGCCGCCGCGAACAGGGCCGCGTTCGCGGCGCCCGCCTCGCCGATCGCAAAGGTCGCCACCGGGATGCCCTTCGGCATCTGCACGATCGACAGCAGCGAATCCTGCCCCTTCAGGTGCCGCGAGGCCACCGGCACCCCCAGCACCGGCACCGTGGTCTTCGCAGCCAGCATTCCCGGCAGGTGGGCCGCCCCGCCCGCGCCGGCAATGATCGCCTGCAGCCCCCGGCCCGCGGCCTGTTCGGCGTATTGGAAGAGCAGGTCCGGTGTGCGGTGGGCGGACACCACGCGCGCCTCCGAGGGAATCTCGAGCCCCTTCAGGATAGCGACGGCGTGTTCCATCGTGGGCCAGTCGGAACCGCTGCCCATCACCACGCCCACCTTCGCATCTGCAGCGTCCATAGGAGGCCAAAGATAGCCCCCACGCGGGGCAGGGGCAAGACGTGGGGGTCGCCTTGGGCATGCGGGCTGGCCGGGCGCTGTCGCAGCGGCTCGGTGCGGCTTCCGGCGGGACGCCGTGAATACCTCCCTGTAGGCTTGACGGCAGCATCCCTGCTGCCGACACCCGCCGGAAGCCGCACCGAGCCGCTGCTCGACCCACGGGTGCCCCGGCAAGGGACCACCGACCACCCCCGGGGACAGACTTGTAAATCTGTCCCCGGCTTGCGTTCCCGTCTTCGGTGCTGGACCGTTTGGCTGTGCGCGTGCGCAGGATTTTCACGTTAAGATTCGCCCATGAAAGACGCGATGTTCGAGAGCGACATCCCCGGCCTGCCGCTGATCCACCGCGGGAAGGTGCGGGATCTTTACGCGCTGGGAGAGGATCATCTACTGATGGTCACCACCGACCGGCTGTCGGCCTTCGACGTGGTGTTGCCGACACCGATCCCCGACAAGGGCCGGATCCTCACCGCCATCACGGTCTTCTGGATGCGCAGGGTCGAGCAGGTACTGGGCATTCCGAACCAGCTGACCGACATCCCGCTGTCCGAGGTGGTGCCGGATCCCGGCATCCGCCAACCGCTGGAGGGGCGCAGCCTCGTGGTGAGGCGGCTGCGGGCGTTGCCGGTCGAGGCGGTGGTCAGGGGCTACCTGATCGGTTCGGGCTGGAAGGACTACCAGGCGACCGGAACACTTTGCGGCATCGAACTCCCCGAAGGCCTCACCCTCGCCACCCGGCTGCCCGAGGCCCTGTTCACGCCGAGCACCAAGGCCGGCAAGGGGGAACACGATGCGAACATGGATTTCGCGGCCGTGGTCTCCCTGCTCGGTGGCAGGATGGCGGAGGCGGTGCGCGACACGGCATTGAGCATTTACGCGATGGCCCGAGAGCACGCCCGGCGCCGCGGCATCCTGATCGCGGACACCAAGTTCGAGTTCGGACTCGACGCGACCGGCCGGCTGCACCTGATCGACGAGGTCCTGACGCCGGATTCCTCGCGCTTCTGGCCCGAAGAGCGCTACCGGCCGGGCATCAGCCCGGAATCCTTCGACAAGCAGTTCGTCCGGGACTACCTGGAGGGCCTCGACTGGGACAAGCAGGCGCCCGGCCCGGAGATTCCGGCGGAGATAGTGGCCCGCACCGCGGAGCGCTACCAGGAGGCACTCCGGCGCCTGACCGCGGACCCGGCATGAACACCAGCGATGCCCCCCTGCCGCGCGCCGGCGGCCTGTTCGTGACCGCAACGGACACCGGCGTCGGCAAGACCTTCATTGCGTGCTCGGTCGCCCGGATCTGGCGCGCCCGTGGCCTGAACGTCGCGCCACGAAAGCCGGTGGAATCCGGCTGCTCGCTGCGGGACGGACAGCGCTTCCCGGAGGATGCCGCGCTCCTAGCCGCCGCCGCCGGACTGGCTCCGGAGCGGCTGTCCGAGATCAACCGCTACCGGCTGGCCGAGCCGCTGGCACCAGACCTCGCGGCCCGCCTGGAGGGGTCACCGCTGCACCTGGCCGATCTGGTGGCCGCGAGCGCGCGGCCGGCGGACGCGTGGCGCATCACCGAGGGTGCCGGAGGGCTGTACTCGCCGCTGTGCGAGGACGGCCTGAACGCCGATCTCGCCGAGGCGCTGGGTGACCCGGTGCTGCTGGTGGCCGAGGACCGGCTGGGCACGCTGAGCGGGTGCCTGCTGGCGCTCGAGGCCCTGGACCGACGCGGCCTGCGGGTCGTGGCCGTGGTCCTGAACCGCCGCCGCCCGGACGCGCATCCGGCGATGGACAACCGCGCGGAGCTGGCCCGCCGCAGCGGCCTGCCGATCCTCGGTCTGTCGGAGGACGCAGCTGCGGCGGCAGTGGATCAGATACTCTCGGCCTCCATCTCATCGATGGTCAGACCGCCGGAACCGGGTTCGATCGGCTGAACTTCCTGCAAGGATTGGCCCTGCGCTTCCCCCTTCTGCTCCTCCGGTTCGGCTCCCTCCGGCTCGCCCGCGGACGGCAGACGGTAGGACGCAAGTTCCTCGCGCAGTGCATGGGTGCCGGGATTGTCGACCCGCCGCGCCTCGATGATTTGAACAGGGCGCAGCTCCTCGCCGTAGTAGGCCTCATTGAAGTCATCGCGGACGCGCAGTCGCGAGCCTTCGAGACTCATTCCGAGGAAGGCCCCCTGGGAGCGTGCGTAGGACACGAAGTCGGCCGTGACGGTCGCGCTGCGGCCAGCGCCCACGGGCCCCGCGGCCACCGACGCATCGCCACCGAGCCGGAAGACGTCGGCGAACATCGAGTCCACCGCGTTCCGGCTCCGCGCGATGATGATCACCTCCGCGACCTCGCCCCCGAACTGGATCCCGAGGCTCACGGAGCCGAGTGAGTAGAAGGCCACCGGGCTGTAATCCCCGCGTTCGTCGTCCCAGGCCATGAAGACCCCCAGGCCGCCGGAGCCGCCGACGAAAAAGCCGCCCCGGACCACCCGGGGAAAGATCAGCACACCGCGCGCCGACTCGAGGTCGCTCTGCAGGGCCTCGTAATCCGGGTGCCGCGCCATGTCGCGCAGGGTCTCGCGCGCATCATCGATCAGCTCCTGCGGGTCCACGTCCCGCGTGAATAACTGCGCCTGGGCCATCGCCGGGAGGACCCAGACGAACAGCAGGGACAGCAGGGCGAACTTCTTCATCAGGAACCTCCTGGGGACTGCAAGACGGCCTCGCGGCAGGACTCCGCGGGTCATGGATCCGGGGCCCGCCGCGCGCTGAAGGCCATTCCGACGGCGCCGGGGGTATCCGGTAGGGGCATTCTGTCACAACAAGGGGGGGCCAATGCCCCCCCTGCGATCATCCGGTGCCCGGGCCGGGTCCTCCCTGTCCCGGCATCCGCGGCGCAAGGGCTGGTGTCACCGGCCCTCAGTTGACCTTCGGATCCAGCTCGCCGGCCTTGTAGCGGCTGACCATGGTCGCAAGGTCGACCGGCTTGATCTTGGAGGCCATGCCGGCGCAGCCAAAGGCCTCGTACCGGGCCTGGCAGATGTCCTTCATCGCCTTGGTCGAGGGGATCAGGAACTTGCGCGGGTCGAACTCCTTCGGGTTTTCCGCGAGGAACTTGCGGACCGCGCCCGTGGAGGCCATGCGCAGGTCGGTGTCGATGTTGACCTTGCGCACGCCGTGCTTGATGCCTTCCTGGATCTCCTCGACCGGCACGCCATAGGTCTCGCCCATATCGCCGCCGTAGTTGTTGATGATCTCCAGCCACTCCTGTGGCACCGAGGAGGAGCCGTGCATCACCAGGTGGGTCTCCGGGATGCGTGCATGGATCTCCTTGATGCGCTGGATCGCCAGGATGTCCCCGGTCGGCGGACGGGTGAACTTGTACGCCCCGTGCGAGGTGCCGATTGCGATCGCGAGCGCATCCACGCTGGTCTTCTTCACGAAATCGGCGGCCTCGTTCGGGTCGGTCAGCAGCTGGTCGTGCGACAGCTGGCCCTCGGCGCCGGAGCCGTCTTCCTCACCGGCCATGCCGGTCTCGAGCGAACCCAGGCAGCCCAGTTCACCCTCGACGGACACACCCACCGCGTGGGCCATTTCCGACACCTTGGCGGTCACGTCGACGTTGTAGTCGTAGGTAGCCGGGGTCTTCATGTCCGGCATCAGGGAGCCGTCCATCATCACCGAGGTGAACCCGGACTGGATCGAGCGGAGACACACCGCGGGCTCGGAGCCATGGTCCTGGTGCAGGACCACCGGAATGTCCGGATACTGCTCCACCGCCGCGAGGATGATGTGACGCAGGAAGGGCTCGCCGGCGTACTTGCGCGCACCCGCCGAGGCCTGGATGATCACCGGGGAATCGACCGCGGCGGCCGCCTCCATGATCGCGTGGACCTGTTCCATGTTGTTGGCGTTGTAGGCCGGCATGCCATAGCCGTGCTCGGCGGCATGGTCCAGCAGCTGGCGAAGGGAAATCAGAGCCATGTCTTCCTCCTTACAGGATTCGGGTGGGGTGCATCGTTGCTCTCGCGCAGATGGTATCAGGGAACGGTGACGGTCTCGCCGACACGAAGAATCTTGAGGGCATTGGTGCCTCCCGGCACCCCGTCGAGATCGCCCTTGGTGATGATCACCAGTTCGCCGTCCTTCACGACCCCCTCCTCCAGGAGCAGGCGGATCGCCTCCCGGTTCGTTTCCGCGTGGGTGTCGGGAATCGTCGGCAGGACAACGGGATAAACGCCGCGGTACAGGGTCATGCGCCGACTGGTCTTTGCCTGCCGGGTCAACGCGAAGATCGGGATGCCGGAACTGATCCGGGACATCCACAGAGCGGTCGATCCGGACTCGGTCAGCGCCGCGATCGCCGCGACGTCCAGGTGGTTGGCAGTGTACATCGTGGCCATCGCGATGGCCTCGTCGACCCGGCCGAAATAGCTGTCCATGCGGTGGGTGGACTGTCGTGCCGCGCGCTGGCGTTCCGCCGCCGCACAGATCCGACCCATGCTGTCCACGGCCCTGTGCGGATAGCGCCCCGTGGCCGTCTCGCCAGAAAGCATCACCGCGTCAGTGCCGTCGAGTACCGCGTTCGCGACGTCGAAGACCTCGGCCCGGGTCGGGATCGGGCTTTGTATCATCGATTCCATCATCTGGGTCGCGGTGATCACCACGCGGTTCAGCTTGCGGGCGCGGGAGATCAGGTTCTTCTGCACGGCCGGGAGCTCCGCGTCGCCAATCTCCACGCCCAGGTCACCGCGTGCGATCATGATCACGTCCGAGGCCGCCAGGATCTCGTCGGCCATTTCCAGCGCCTCTGCACGTTCCATCTTCGCGCAGATCGCGGCATCCCCGCCGGCCTCGTGCAGGAGGGAGCGCGCCAGCTGGATGTCCTCCGCGCAACGGGGAAAGGACACGGCCAGAAAGTCGACCTCGAGTTCGGCCGCCAGCCGGACATCCTCCCGATCCTTTTCGGTGATCGCCGGCGCCGACAGGCCGCCGCCCATTCGGTTGATGCCCTTGTTGTTCGACAGCATGCCCCCGACCAGCACCGTCGTCTCGATGCGCTGATCCCGGACCGCCTCGACCTTCAGCACCAGCCGGCCGTCGTCGAGCAGCAGCGTGTCCCCGGCATGTACGTCGCTGGGCAGGTCGGGATAGGTCAGGCCAACCTGGCTCCGGTCACCGGCGTCGTTCGCGAGGGTGGCGTCCAGCGCGAATGCGTCGCCCTCGTTCAGTTCGATCGGGCCTTCACGGAAGCGGGCGATGCGGATCTTCGGACCCTGGAGATCCCCGAGCACCCCGACACAGCGCCCGGACCGAACGGCGATCTCCCGTATCCGGGCGACCCGCTGGCGATGGCTCGCGGCATCCCCGTGGGAGAAGTTGATGCGGACCACGTCCACTCCGGCCTCCACCAACCGCTCCAGGGCCCGCTCGCTGTCGGTCGCAGGCCCCAGCGTGGCCACGATCTTGGTACGTCTCATGAATGCAGCGATTCCAGGGTTGCCGTGGCCGTTCAGTCCCGGGCGCGCTCTTCGAGCATCGCCACCGCGGGCAGGGTCTTGCCCTCCAGAAACTCGAGGAAGGCGCCGCCTCCGGTGGAGATGTAGCTGATCCGGTCACTCAGGCCGTACTTGTCGATGGCGGCAAGGGTATCCCCTCCGCCGGCGATGGAGAAGGCGTCACTCTCGGCGATCGCCTTGCCCAGCGCCTTCGTGCCCGCGGCGAACTGATCGAACTCGAAGACGCCGACCGGGCCGTTCCAGACGATGGTGCCCGCCTTGCGCAGCAGCTCGGCATAGGAGGAGGCGGTGTCGGGACCGACATCGAAGATCATGTCGCCCTCGGCCACTCCGGTCACCGGCTTGACCTCGGCCGGAGTGGATTCCGAGAATTCCTGACCCACGGTCACGTCGGTCGGCACCGGGATCTCGCTCCCCTCGGCGCGAGCCGTTTCCATCAGGCGCTTCGCCTCGTCGATCAGGTCGTGCTCGCACAGCGACTTGCCGACAGGGTGCCCCTGGGCGGCAATGAAGGTGTTGGCGATACCGCCGCCGACGATCAGCTGATCGACGACCCCGGACAGGGACTCGAGCACGGTCAGCTTGGTCGAGACCTTGGAACCGCCGACGATCGCGACCAGCGGGCGCTTCGGGTGGTCGAGCGCCTTGCCCAGCGCCTCGAGCTCGGCCGCCAGCAGCGGTCCGGCGCAGGCGGTGGGCGCGAAGCGGCCGACGCCGTGGGTCGATGCCTGCGCGCGGTGCGCGGTACCGAAGGCGTCCATCACGAAGACATCGCACAGTGCGGCGTACTTCCTTGCCAGCTCCTCGTCGTCCTTCTTCTCCCCCGGGTTGAACCGCACGTTCTCCAGCAGCACCACCTCGCCTTCGGCCAGATCCACACCGTCGAGGTAGTCGCGTACCAGACGCACCTCGCGTCCCAGCAACTGCCCCATGTGGGCGGCAACGGGGGCCAGCGAGTCCGCCTCGGAGAACTCGCCCTCCTGCGGGCGTCCCAGGTGCGACATCAGCATTACCTGGGCGCCCCCTTCGAGGGCCTTCTCCACGGTCGGCAGGCTGGCCCGGATGCGGGCGTCCGAGGTGACTTTGCCGTCCTTGACGGGAACGTTCAGATCCTGGCGGACCAACACGCGCTTACCGCTCAGATCGAGGTCGGTCATCTTGATCACGGACATCAGACCACTCCTATGGGGACACGGGACATGAAACGGGAAAGAGGTTGGGCAAGAAGCAATGTTCCTTGCCGAGCCTCTCCTCGCACGAGGCGCGGATGCGCGGCGGCAGCGGCGCCACAGGGACTCCGCTGCCGCCGGGCAGGCGGGATCGGCGCTTACTGCCCGACGTGCTGCACCATGCGCAGCATGTTGCAGGTGTAGCCGTATTCGTTGTCGTACCAGGCGACGACCTTTACGAAGGTATCGTCGAGCTGGATTCCGGCCCCGGCGTCGAAGATCGACGGGGTACTGGAGCCGCGGAAGTCGGTGGAGACGACCTTCTCCTCCGTGTAGCCCAGCACGCCCTTCAGCTCGCCCTCGGAGGCCATCTTCATGGCCTTGCAGATGTCGTCGTAACCCGCACCCTTGTCGAGTTCCACGGTCAGGTCGACCACCGAGACGTCCGAGGTCGGTACGCGGAAGGCCATGCCGGTCAGCTTGCCGTTCAGCGAGGGCAGCACCTTGCCGACCGCCTTCGCAGCGCCGGTGGAGGACGGAATAATGTTCTCGAGGATGCCGCGGCCGCCGCGCCAGTCCTTCTGCGAGGGCCCGTCGACGGTCTTCTGGGTCGCGGTGGCGGCGTGCACGGTGCTCATCAGCCCCCGCTTCACGCCATAGTTGTCGTGCAGGACCTTGGCCACCGGGGCCAGCGCATTGGTGGTGCAGGAGGCGGCGGACAGGATCGCCTGGCCGGCGTACTCGTTGTGGTTCACGCCGTAGACGAACATCGGCGTCGCATCCTTCGACGGCGCGCTCTGGACCACCTTCTGCGCACCCGCGTCGATGTGCTTCTGACAGGTTTCCTCGGTCAGGAAGAAGCCGGTGGACTCGATCACCACGGCCGCACCGGCCTCGCTCCACTTCAGGCTGGCGGGGTCGCGTTCGGCGGTCAGGCGGATCTTCTTCCCGTCGACGGTCATGCTGTTGCCTTCCACCGACACCTCGCCGTCGAAACGACCGTGGACCGAGTCGTAGCGCAGCATATAGGCCAGGTACTCGGGATCCAGCAGGTCGTTGATCGCGACCACCTCGAGTTCGGGGAACTCCCTGTGAATCGCCCGGAACGCCATGCGGCCGATGCGGCCGAAACCATTGATACCGACTTTGATCGTCATAACTCTCTTTCTCCCAGGTTGCGTGATCTTGCTCGGAAATCTGTGTTGCCGTGCTGTCTTCCCGCAGTGCTCAGGTCAGCAGCGACTCCGCGACGCTGACGACATTTTCCGCGGTGAAGCCGAAGTACTCCATCAGGGCGCCACCGGGAGCCGACTCGCCGAAACGGTCCAGACCGATCACCGCGCCGTCCAGACCCACGTGCTTGTACCAGCCGGTTGTGGCAGCGCTCTCGACCGCCACGCGGGCCCGCACTTCGGCGGGCAGCACCGCGTTGCGGTAGCCGGGGTCCTGCTGTTCGAAGAGTTCGACGCAGGGCATCGACACGACGCGCACCTTGCGCCCCCTCTCCGCCAGGGTCTGCGCCGCCTGCACCGCGATGGCCACCTCGGAACCGGTAGCGATCAGGATCAGTTCGGCAGTTCCATCGCTGTCATGCAGCACGTAGCCGCCGCGGGCGATGTTGGCCACCTGCTCCTCGTCACGCTGCTGCGGCGCGAGGCCCTGGCGCGAGAGGATGAAGGCCGAAGGCCCGTCCGTGCGCTCGATGCCGGCCCTCCAGGCCACTGCCGTTTCGACACCGTCGCACGGACGCCAGACATTCAGGTTCGGGATCAGCCGCAGGCTCGGCGTTTGCTCGACGGGCTGATGCGTGGGGCCATCCTCACCGAGACCGATGGAGTCGTGGGTGAGCACGTAGAGCACACGCTGCCCCATCAGTGCCGACATGCGGATGCCATTGCGGGCGTAGTCGGAGAAGATCAGGAAGGTGCCACCGTAGGGAATGAAGCCGCCGTGCAGCGCGATCCCGTTCATGATCGCCGCCATGCCGAACTCGCGCACACCGTAGAAGATGTAGTTGCCCGCCGCATCGTCGCGACTCACGCCCTTCGAGCCCGGATGCATGGTGAGATTGGAACCCGCGAGATCCGCGGACCCGCCGAGCAGTTCGGGCAGTGCCGGCGCGTATCCGGTGATCGCATTCTGCGAGGCCTTGCGGCTGGCGACCTTCTCCGCCTTCTCGATGGTCTCCCGGATGAAGGCCTCGGCCTTCTCCGTCCAGTCGGGGGGCAGGTCGCCGTTCATGCGCCGCAGGAACTCGGCCGCGAGTTCCGGATGCGCGGCCCTGTAGGACTCGAAGCGGTCGTTCCACTCGGACTCGGCCCGGGCTCCCTTCTCCTTCGCGTCCCAGCCGGCGTAGATCGTTTCCGTAATTTCGAACGGACCGTGCGTCCAGCCAAGCTCCTTGCGTGCGAGCTCGATCTCGTCCGCGCCGAGCGGGGCACCGTGGCATTCCTCCTTGCCCTGTTTGTTCGGCGAACCGAAACCGATGATGGTCTTGCAGCAGAGCAGGGTCGGCTTGCCGGTCTCCGCCCGCGCCTGCTCGATCGCCGCCTTCACCTCGTCGGCGCTGTGACCGTTCACGCCCCGCACCACGTGCCAGCCGTAGGCCTCGAAACGCGAGGGGGTGTCGTCCGTGAACCAGCCATCGACCTCGCCATCGATGGAGATGCCGTTGTCGTCGTAGAAGGCGATCAGCTTGCCCAGCCCGAGCGTCCCGGCCAGTGCGGAGGCCTCGTGGGAAATCCCCTCCATCAGACAGCCGTCGCCGAGGAAGACATAGGTGTGGTGATCGACGATGCGGTGGTCGTCCCGGTTGAAATGTGCTGCCAGGATCTTCTCCGCCAGCGCCATGCCCACCGCGTTGCTGACCCCTTGCCCCAACGGACCCGTGGTGGTCTCCACCCCGGCGGTGTAGCCGTACTCGGGGTGGCCCGGCGTCTTCGAGTGCAGTTGCCGGAACTGCTTGAGTTCGTCCATCGGCAGGTCGTAACCGGTAAGGTGCAGCAGGGAGTACACCAGCATCGAGCCGTGCCCGTTGGACATCACGAAGCGGTCGCGATCGTGCCAGGCGGGGTTCGCGGGGTTGTGCTTCAGATAATCGTTCCAGAGCACCTCGGCAATGTCCGCCATCCCCATCGGAGCGCCCGGGTGACCGGAGTTGGCTTTCTGAACCGCGTCCATCGAAAGGGCGCGTATGGCGTTGGCAAGCTCTCTGCGGGAAGACATGCGGATCTCCTAGCTGAATGATCGTGTGAACGGGTCAGGACTGCGTGCCAACGATGCACGGGCGCCGGCCGCCTTCTTATTATTGGTGTCGGCGGCATTGAAGACCGGTTTGGCCGGCCGGCGACTTTCAGCCGAATTCACCCCATTTAAAGGCGGTGCATTTTGTACAGTTTCGAGTGCCGGGGCAAGTCTGCGGCCGGGCCCCCGCCGCCGCGGGTCACGGATTCCGCCGGGGCCTACTTAGAAATGTTTGTGCTCAGCGGTTACACTACCGGGCTTTCCGCCCCGGTCCACCGCCCTGAGGTTCGAGGAACAAACGCATGTCCACGAGTTACCTGTTCACTTCCGAGTCCGTTTCGGAGGGACATCCCGACAAGATGGCGGATCAGATCTCCGATGCGGTAGTGGACGCGATCGTCGCGGAGGATCCGCACGCCCGAATCGCCTGCGAGACCCTCACCAAGACCGGCATGGTGCTGCTCGCCGGAGAGATCACCACGACCGCGATCATCGATTACGAGAAGATCGTGCGCGAAACGGTCTGCGGGATCGGCTACGTCGATTCCGACGTCGGCTTCGATGGCCACACCTGTGCGGTGCTGAACGCGCTGGGAGAGCAGTCTCCGGATATCGCGATGGGGGTGGACCGCGACGTGTCGGACCGCGCGAACCAGGGCGCGGGTGACCAGGGCCTGATGTTCGGCTACGCCTCCCGCGAGACCGAGGCGCTGATGCCCGCACCGATCCACTACGCCCACCGGCTGGTGCGGCGGCAGGCCGAGGCGCGCAAGAACGGCTCGCTGGCCTGGCTGCGTCCGGACGCCAAGAGCCAGGTGACGCTGCGTTACGAAGACGGGATCCCGGCGGGCATCGACGCGGTGGTGCTGTCCACCCAGCACGATCCGGCGATCACGCAGGAGAGCCTCCGGGAGGCGGTGATGGAGGAGATCCTGAGGCCCGTGCTCCCGGCAGAGTGGCTTGCGCGGTGTGCGAAAGACCAGGTGCACATCAATCCCACCGGACAGTTCGTAATCGGCGGCCCGGTGGGTGACTGCGGCCTGACCGGCCGCAAGATCATCGTGGATACCTACGGTGGCATGGCGCGGCACGGCGGCGGCGCCTTCTCCGGGAAGGACCCGTCGAAGGTCGACCGTTCCGCTGCCTACGCGGGCCGCTATGTGGCGAAGAACGTCGTGGCCGCGGGACTGGCCGACAAGTGCGAGATCCAGGTCTCCTACGCGATCGGCGTCGCGCAGCCGACGTCGATCAGCGTGGACACCTTCGGAACCGGCCGGATCGCCGACGACCGCATTGCCGCGCTGATCCGGGAACACTTCGATCTGCGCCCTTGGGGCCTGATCCAGGCACTGGACCTGCTGCGTCCGATCTACCGCGGGACGGCCGCCTACGGGCACTTCGGCCGCGAAGATATCGACCTGCCCTGGGAGCGAGCCGACCGGGCGGCGGAACTCCGCGACGCGGCCGGACTCGGTTAGGGTGGTGCCTGGACTTCGGGGGGTTCTGCCTGTGGGCGGACCGCCGTGAATACCTCCCTGCAGGCTTGACGGCGGCATCCATGCCGCCCGCCACACGCAAACGGCAGCACGGATCCAGACCCTTGATATGGGTTACAAAATTACACCAGCTGAGGAGCGCTGCAGCGGCATCCCCGTCAGGCTCAGTTCGGTGTCTTCCTGATGGAACGGCGCTCGTCCAGACTCACGGAGCTCTAAAACCATGAATGCTGTGATGAACCCGAGCAGTAAGCAGGATTACGTCGTCAAGGACATTGGCGAGGCCGACTTCGGTCGCAAGGAGATCGCGATCGCCGAGACCGAGATGCCCGGCCTGATGCAGATCCGCAAGGAATTTGCGCAGGAAAAGCCCCTGAAGGGCGCCCGCATCGCCGGATCGCTGCACATGACGATCCAGACCGCGGTGCTGATCGAGACCCTCGAGGCTCTGGGCGCCGAGGTGCGCTGGGCCTCCTGCAACATCTACTCCACCCAGGATCACGCGGCCGCCGCGATCGCCGCCGGCGGCACGCCGGTCTTCGCGTACAAGGGCGAAACCCTGGAAGAATACTGGGACTTCACCCACCGGCTCTTCGAGTG
>PWGH01000140.1 GCA_003555285.1 Thioalkalivibrio sp. | reverse complement strand
GACCGGCCTGTTGTGGGAGGTGCGTCCCGAAGGGGCCGACCCGCTACGCGCTCGGGACTATCGTTACACCTGGTACAACGGGGACGAGGCCCTGGCCGGGGGTGCTCCTGGCAGCACTGGAGCCGCGACCACCTGTGGCGAATCCCTGCTGGGGTGCAACACCGAGGCCTATGTGCAGCGGGTGAACGCCCTTGGTCTGTGCGGCTACACCGATTGGCGTTTGCCCTCGCTCGCGGAATTGACCTCCATCGTCAACTTCAACCGGGTTCAACCGGCGGTGGACGAGGCGGCCTTCCCGGATACCGGAGCCGGATTGCCCTACTGGTCCGAGACCCCCAGTGCCGATGCGAGCAACCTGGCCTGGCGTTTGAACATGGAATCGGGGGCGGGTGAATTGGTGGGCAAGGGCACGGCCGGGTTCGTGCGTCTGGTCCGTGGGGGGGGCGACCCGGTGGGGCTCGATGCCCGCGATCCGGATCGGAGCGCCGGTTGTCAGCAGAACATGCGTCCCACCGCGCCTCGATCGACCTTTGTGCTGGAGGAGGGCGGCATTCCGGCGGGCTATGCCTGCCAACCCGAAACCGGCCTGCTGTGGCGCCGGTGTCCGTTGGGGGAAAACTGGACGGGTACCGGTTGTTCGACCGGGAATGCCTCCAGGCAAAACTGGTCCGGGATCCTCACGCAGGCGAATGCCTTCGCTGACGGTGGCTGGAGCGACTGGCGGCCGCCAAATATCAAGGAACTGCTGTCCATTGTCGAATACAGCTGCCGCAACCCCTCGGTGGATACGCGGGTGTTTCCGGAGGTGCCCAACGGCCGCAGTGTGAGCGCTTCGCCAAGGGCCGACAGCGCGGCGCGGGTATGGATCGCCCAGCTCGGCAGTCCTGGCACCGATCCCGAGGGTATCGGCTATGCCTTCGTGGTGCGTGAAGACCGGAGCCTGTGCCCGCCGCTCGAGTGAGAGGACAACGAACGACGAGAACCCGATCGGTGAACTGCGGTACGACCTGCCGCCGGTTCGCAGGGGAAAATTCGCTCATTGCCATGGAGGCCTCGATGAAGCTTCTCGATCACTTTTTCGGATCCGCGAGCATTGCCGACAAGCCATGCCGTTCGGCCCTTGGCCGGAAACGGATTCTCGACGCGAAAGGGCAGGCCGACGGGAATGGGTGGAGTCGACCGGTCCACGGGTGGGTTTTGGCCCTATTCCTCGCAGGCGCCGCATTCATACTCGTGGCCTGTGGTGGCAGTAGCGGCGGAAGTGCCAATCCAGGCCCCGAGGATCTAAATCCCGATCCGGATTCCGTTCTGGATCCGACCCCGGATCCCGTTCCAGATCCTGCCCCAGATCCTGCCCCAGATCCGCCACCGGGATTCGTCGCGGCGGACGGTACCGTCTCCGGTCTGTCCGGTGGTGGCCGATTGCTGCTGCGGGTCAATGACAACGAGGATGACCTGGTCCGATTGGACAAAGACGGCCCGTTCACCTTCAACGTGCCCGAGAGCAGCGCCTACAGCGTCGCCATCCACAGCGATCCGGCCGAGCGCACCTGCGCCATCCGCGAAGGCGATGAGTCCGGAGACGCCGCATCGGGTTCCCTGGCGATTCAGTGTTTTGGGCCCAAATTGATGCTTTCCGCCGCGACGGCGAACCAAAAGGTCATCCTCGGCTGGAGTGCCCCCAGTCAGACCGGAACGTCGGTGCTGTGTGCCGGACAGACTGCGGGCCGGTTCGACGCGGCGGGCGGGTGCGTCGGCCAGATGCTGGACGTGGATCTTGCCGGTGCCACGCGGTTCGAGCATCTCGATCTGGAGAACGATCAAACCTGGTTTTACCAAATCCGCCAGCAGATCGATCTCGGGGGTGGCGAGCGCTACGTGATCACCTCCAACGAGGTCTTCGTCAGTCCGCGAGTGGCCTGGAACCGGGTGCCCGGCGTCACGCCCTTCAACGACACCGGGATCGTCCGGTGGTCGGACGGCACCCGATTCGTTGCGGGTTCGGTGTCGGCCTACCCGGGCCAGGATGCCGACCATGGTCGAGATCGCGACGCTCCCGTGCCCCTGTTGGGTCCGATGAGCCTGGGCCATGCGGGCTTCGATTTCACCAAGATCGCCGGCAACAGCCTCGATGCGGAGCCCGGAACCGCCCTCTCGGCGGGGCCGAATGGCTGGTCCTGCCTTCGGGACAACGTGACCGGCCTGCTGTGGGAGGTGCGTCCTGAGGCGGGGACCGACCCGCTGCGCGATCGCGATCATCGTTACACCTGGTACCACGAGGAGTCGAGTGCACGGGGCGAGCCGGGAACGGCGGCCACCTGCGGGAATTCGCTGCTGGGATGCAATACCGAGGCCTATGTGCAGCGGGTGAACGCCCTTGGCCTGTGCGGCTACACCGATTGGCGCTTGCCATCGATTTCGGAACTGACTTCGCTGGTGCACTTCGACCGCTTCCAGCCGGCCCTGGATGCCGAGGTCTTCCCGGACGTCGGCCTCGGGCGCCCGCACTGGTCTGAAACGCCCAGTTCGGCTCGACCGGACTGGGCCTGGCACCTGAATCTCCAGTCGGGGCTAGGCGTTCAAGCGGCCAAGGGCAATCCGGAATTCGTGCGTCTGGTGCGTGGCGGCACCCCGCCTTCGGAGATGGGGACCCCGGATCCGGATTCGACGCGGCCCGCGGGTCAATGCCAGCTGAACCAAACACCCACCGCACCCCGGTCGGCCTTCATCCTGGAGGACGACACGATCCCGGTAGGCTATGCCTGTCAGCCGGAAACGGGATTGCTGTGGCGGCGCTGCCCTCTGGGCGAGGCCTGGACGGGGACCGGTTGTACGACCGGGAATGCCTTCCGGCAAAATTGGTCCGGGATGCTCACCCAAGCGAATGCCTTTGCTGAGGGCGGCTGGAACGATTGGCGGCTGCCGAACGTCAAGGAGCTTCTGGCCATTGTCGAATACACCTGCCTTAATCCAGCCGTCGATACCCGGGTCTTTCCGGAGGTGCCCGACGGCCGCGCCGTCACGGCCTCGCCCAGGGCCGACAATGCGGCGCAAATCTGGATCGCCGAGCTCGGGACCCGTGGTACTGATTCCGAGGGTATCGGCTATGCCTTCGTGGTGCGCGAGGACGAGACCCTGTGTCCGCCGCAGGATTGAGATCGACGATCGCGAGTGCCGGGCAGTCGTTCCCGCTTGGTTGTTGCCGGGTGGTCGCGATCGGGTCTCGTGGGGGCATGATGGAAATGAGGCGATCTTGTGCGG
>PWGH01000158.1 GCA_003555285.1 Thioalkalivibrio sp. | reverse complement strand
TTTCTCGGTCTACCGGAACTATCAAGACGGGCGTGGGTTACTTTTTTACCATGAGGCTGCGAACGTAAAAAAGGTAGCAGAGCAGTTGCCAGACTTGGTCTGAACACTGGACGCAGTTCAAGGGCATCGCGCCGTCATGCAAATTGCTTAGGAGGGTATCATGTTGTGGTTCTGGTTTCTCATCATCATGCTTCTGTTGGTCATCTTGCTGCTTCCACCATGGCCATACATGCGCGAGCGGGAACTGGGTTATTGGCCCAGTGGGGTCGCATTAGCGATGATACTGCTGGTGCTCCTCCTGTGGTGGATCGGCTGGATCGCGCTGTGGTCACCATGGCACACCCCGGTTGTGCGCTGAAGATCGGTTCGTCGGCACGCGCCGAAGCCCGAAACATGCCTCGCGCTTGGGAGCGCAGGCCAGTTAAACAAAAGGAGAACGCCATGTTGTGGAGAACCAAAGATCTAGTCGGCTATGAATTGCAGGCGACAGATGGCGCAATTGGATCCGTCGAGGATCTTCTTTTCGATGATCGGGACTGGACCGTCCGCTGGGTTGTGGCGGACACGGGCAAGTGGCTACATGACCGAAAGGTTCTGCTGCCGCCAGAAACTTTCGGCGAGCCGAATTCCATCATGCGCAAGGTTCCCGTCGATCTGACCCGCCAGCGTATCGAAGAGAGCCCTCCTATAGAGTCAGATCAACCGGTCTCGCGGCAGATGGAGTCGGATCTTTATGGATTCTATGGCTATCCGTCCTATTGGGGCGGCGCCATGGGAGTTCCTGGGGCCAGTGCCGTGCCAGAAGTGGTGCCGCCATTGGAGGCAAGTGCAGTACCTTCCGCCCGATCCGGGCCGCCAGCAGCGGAACGTACCACGCAGGCCGATGAAGTGCTTCCGGACGGTGGTGTCGGTCGCGAGGGCGATCCGCATCTGCGCAGCGCCAACGAGGTAATCGGTTACTATATCCAGGCCACCGACGGCGATATCGGGCATGTCGAAGACATGCTGGTCGAAGTCGGCAGTTGGGCCACCCGCTACCTGATGGTCGACACGCGCAACTGGTGGCCCGGCCGAATGGTTCTGATCTCGCCCTCTTGGGCAAGCGGCATCAGCTGGACGGATCAGAAGCTCTTTGTGGACGTGACGCGCGAGTATGTGCGCGGCAGTCCGGAATATGACCCCTCAAGGCCGATCGACCGCGGCTACGAGCAGCACCTCCACGACCATTACGGCTACACGCCTTACTGGGGTCCGTGAGAGCAGGTCGCACACCGTTGTCCGAGACCTGACATGGACCCCAGCGGAATGAAAAACGACGACCCGATCCGCACAGAGCAGCAGTGATATTGTGATCGCCGTCACTCACCTTCGGTGAATTCGACGGGTCGTGGAACGAATCCATGCGATCATGAGTTGGAAACTTGGGCAAGCGTGAAATGCCCGCGTTGAAACGCAGACGGCCATTGCCACGGCTAGACCGGCAAAGGCAGACGCCGTGCTGAGGCCTATCGAGCCATGCGCTGCGTCAAGATTGCGGAGGTACCCGATGCCGAAACCTGTCGAGACCGGCGAAATCCATTTCTTCTACAGAACCAAGCTCGACGTGGAGCAACCCTCAAACACGGACGATCTGCAGCGCGTCTTCCTTGCGCTGGTGCCTGAAGGCGCAAAACACGCGCGGCTGTTTGTGATCGGCCGCAAGCAGCTTCCCGAGATCATTGCGGGCAAATCCCATCCGACCGAACGGAACTGGCTGCTACTGACGATGGTCGACAGGCCCGCCGCGATCGGCAAGGCGCTCCGCCCCGAGCGGTATGAGACAGAGACACGCGGCGAGCGGGTGACGGCGGAGGCCATTCCGGTGGGCTCCGGGCGCTATGCAATCGTGCCTCACCACGGCTCCACCCAGCTTGCCTGGCGACTCGTGTCGCCGGAACGGGCTGGCAAGGCCCAGAAGGAGCTGCGCATCGAGGAGGAGGCGCGCTATGTCATCGCTGTGAAAAATCCCTCGGTGAAGGTGCCGGGCTTTCCCGACGAAGAGCCGGACTATCCCAAAGACCTCGCCGACAAGTTCGCCGACGAAAGATGGATCGATATCTCCGACCCGAGACTTCTTGACTACGAGAACGCCCAGTGCCTCCTGATCGGCGCGCGCAAGGATATCGCCCCGCTTGAGATTGATCTTGACGGAGAGGCCGATCCTTTCGTCACCTTTGGACTTGACGCCGACAAGTGGCCGAACGAGCCTTTGAAGCAAGGTGCCTTTGCCGAGCCCGAGCGCGCGGCGGAGCCTGTCGAGACAGACACTGATCGCAGCAAGGGCGGCAAGCGCGGCGGCACGGCGGCGGCCGAGACCGACTCGGCGGCCGGAGTGGCTTCCGCGCTCAAAGAAGTGTCCCTTCCCACGGATCGGTCCGGGCTGGCCCAGCACGCACAGGGCAACGGTGCTGCCGAAGAGGTGGTCGCTCTGATCAAGCGTCTTCCGGACCGGAAGTTCGAGACTATGGCAGATGTGATGAAGGCAGTCGGAGAGGTACGCTGAGATGGCGCAGTATCGTTGTGACATCTGCCAGGCGGAATTCGATACGCGCTCGGACTTTCGCCGCCATATGCAGACCTCGCACCCGAAACGCGCCCCGTCCGCCGCCGATCTGGAACGAGCGCTTTCTGGGATCACCTACCCAGCGCCGCCTGAAAAGCTGGGCGAGTACGCCCGCGAAAGGGGCGAGGATGAAATCGCGGACATTCTCGAAGGCCTGTCCGAGCGGGAGTACCGGGATGCCGCCGACGTCGCGCGTGCATTGGGCGAGAAACGCGCCCATGCGCAAAAGCCGACCTACCAGCCCAGCAAACGGGGCGGCGAAGCTGCGTTGCAGTCAGATGCAATTTCGGCTGCCCGCTTTGCCAGCCTGTTTGCCGGCATGAACTTTCCCGCCTCTATTGATGACCTGAAAATCCACGCGCGAGCGAAAGCCAACGAAAAAGAGATGGCGGTCATCGCCTCCCTGACTGACCGCCGCTACTCCGACATGGCGGACGTCGCGCGTGCTTTCGGCAAGTCGAAGGGCGAAGATCGGAGCTAGCCCGGAAGATTCAGTGCGCCCTGATCGCGCGTTCCACCATTGTGCGGCCACTTTGTTGTGGGCCAATATCTCAGGCGTGACGATGGTTGCCTTACGACCGTAACGGTCATCTACAATTTCCATCAGACTGCGGTTCACGCCGGATGCTTACTTCGCAGATCCCCTCCCCTGCAAAGATC
>PWGH01000225.1 GCA_003555285.1 Thioalkalivibrio sp. | reverse complement strand
TCCGGACTCACGATGCCCGGGTTGGCTGGGCCCGGGTTGGCTGGGCCCGGGTTGCCTGCACCCGCGTTCGGCTGGCCCGCGTTCGACAGCCTCGGGTCCGGAAGACGGCTCAGCACGGACGCCGGGAAACCGGCGCCGTCGTCCTCGACCCGCAGCAGCAATTCGCCCTGTTCGCGGTCGGCCCGGATCCGAATCCGGGCGCCGGCATACCGGCAGGCATTGCCGATCGTGCTATCGAGCACCCCGCGCACCAGTTCCCAGTCGAAATAGCCCGTGAGCTCGGCGTCGCAGGCGAAGCCCAGTTCCAGGCCCAGCGCCGCGCAGTGCGACTGGTTGTCCGCGACCACCTCTTCGAGAAAATCCTCGAGGTTGTGTTCGGCGATCTGCGGCACGAACTGCTGGTTGCCGAGCTTGTACAGCATCAGCACCTGAATCAGGCTGCGGTGGACCCGCTGCACCTCCTGCTTCAGCAGGGTCGCCTGGCGCGGATCGGCGAGCCGGTTCTCCGGGTTTCCGACCAGGTCGTCGAGGTTCCCGAGGATCAGCGCCAGCGAATTCTTGATGTCGTGGATCGACGCGGCCATCACGTCGGACCAGTCCAGCGCCGGGGGCGCGGGCGTGTTCATCACCGGGCCGCGTGCCGGGCCAGGTGCGTGCGCACCTCGGCCAGCCGCGGGTGTTCGGGCGCGATGCGCTCGAGGATCGCCACCTGCTCGCCCAGGTGCCGCGCGTCGTTCGGATCGGAACCCATCTTGTCCAGCTTCAAAAGAATCGCCTTCACCGCGTTCAGCCGCACCGTCGCGTTCTCCGGCATGCCGTCGGCGGCCTGCTGCAGCAGCGCGATCGCCTCGTCGAAGGCGCCCTGCTGAATCAGCCGGATGCCGGCGTTGTTGGACTCGATCACCGCGTCGCGAATCGCCTGAATCTTCGCCTCGAGCCGGGCCGGATCGATGCCCGCCGGGCACTCCTGGCGCAGCTGATCGAGGAAGGCCTCGTCGTCGTGGTTGTTCGCGATCAACTGCTCCAGGCGGGCATCGGCCTCCTCCGCGGCAACGACCCGCTGCTGGATGGCCGCCCATTCGCTCGCCACCCGCGGGTCGGCGTTCGCGCCCAGGTCCTGCAATGCGGCCTCGGCCTGCGCGAGGGCGGCCTGCGCGCCGACCCGATCGCCCTGGTGGCTGCGGATCGCCGCGGTGGCGCTGGCCCGGACGAAAGCCGTCTCCGCGTGGTCGGCAAAGGCGGCATCGAGTGTGCCCAACACCTTCTCGGCCTCCGCGTATTTGCCGTTGGCGCTCTTGGACTGCGCAAGCCCGCCGAGCAGACCCGGGTGGTTCAGGCAGGAATGCGCCGCCAGCTGCACCGCCCGATCGAAGGCGGCCTCGGCCACCTCGCCATGGCCGTTGGCGAGTGCGAGCTCGCCGATGCGCTGCTGGCGCTGCAGGCCGCGCGGGGAGATCCGGGCGGCCTCGAGCAGCGTTGCCTCGGCCGCCTCCAGCGCCTCGAGCGCCACCTGCGCCTTCGCCTGCCAGTCGTACGCGACGATCAGGTGCCGGTCGTGCTGCACCAGCGCCTGAAAGACCGCGAGCGCGGCTGCGTGGTCCTGCTGGTGGTACAGCGCAATGCCGCGGCCCAACTGTGCCCAGGGCTGATCGCGGGTCGCGAGCGCCTGTTCGTAGATCGCGCGCGCGCCGGCGTAATCGCCGGCCTTCAGGCAGACCTCGGCCTTCAATTTGATCAAATCGGCGAGGTGCTTCGGGGCCGCGGCGATACGCCGATCCAGCTCGGCGAGCGCGAGCGGATAGTCCGCGGCCTTCAGCGCGGTGTTCACCGCGCGCAGGTCGGCCTTGCGCTCGAACAGCTTGCCCAGACGCGTGCGCAGCAATTCCTTGGTGACCGGCTTGCCCAGGTAGCTGTCCGGCGTGTATTCGACCGCGCCCATCACCATGTCCCGGGTGGTCTCGGCGGTGACCATGATGAACACCGTGTCCACGCCGATGAAGCCCCGGTGCCGGGCCTCCTCGAGCACCTGTTGGCCGTCCTGGCCGGGCCCGAGGTTGTAATCGCAGAGGATCGCATCAAAGCGCCGGCGCTGCATCTGATCGATCGCCTCGGCGCCGTTCGCGGCCTGATCGATGCGCGTGGCCCCCAGGGATTGCAGAATGCTGCGCAGCACCGCCCGCATGTCCGAGAAGTCATCGACGATCAGATACTGCTTGCTGCTGAAATCGTGGTCCGGCATAGGAGCCCTTTATAACGCAACACGCCCGCGCGTGCCCGCGTTGCCACCTCAGGGCACGCCGGCCGCCGCCTCAGGCATTGTCCTCGTACGCCCGGGTCCCGGACCGCCCCAGGCTCGACTGGCGCCGGGCGTCGACCAGCCGATCGCGCTCGGCCTCGGCCAGACACCGCAGGCGGTGGTGTGCATCGCGCAGCTGCCCCAGTCCATCAGCGAGCGGGCCGGGATCGGTCTGCCCGAGCACCGTCATCATCTCGGCGATCGCGCGCTGACAGCGCGCATCGAGGTCCGCGACCTGCTCCCAGGCCCCGGACTCGGCACACGCCAGCGCCTCGTCGACCAGCGCCTGCGCCGCCCGCAGATACGCCGCCGGCGCGTCCGGCGACCCGCCAGACCCACCCGAACCGGGGGTCTCAGCCACCCGCGCCCTCGGCGACGAGCTTCGCGGGAATCCCGTCCCAGCCGGCCTTCACCTCGCGCAACAGGCCCGCGACCTCGTCGAGCATCGCCACGTCGTTGCGCAGGTTGGCTTCGGTCAGCCGGCGCTGCATGTAGTCGTACAGCTCCTCGAGGTTCGCGGCGATCTCACCGCCCTGCTCCAGATCCAGGTGCGTGCGCAGGCCGTCGAGAATGTCGATCGCGCGGGCGATGCGCTCGACCTTCACCGGGACGTTGCCGCCCTGCATCGCGCCGCGCGCCACGGCCACGCGCTCGAGTGCCCCTTCGAAGAGCATCTGGACCAGGCGGTGCGGGTCGGCGCCGCCGTTGGCCTCGGCGAGAACACCGGAGTTGCGGTACTCGTTGAGCGCCTGTTGATTGCCGGTCTGGTACATGAACGTGTCCTCGGTGGTCGTTTTATGTTTGTGTTTGAACGTGTCGTCACGGGATTCGTGGGTCCTGCCCTCCTCCCGGCATTCACATGCCGTGCCAGGATTGGCTGGCCGGTCTCGGCGGTCGCGTCCGGTCACCCGTTGGCCGCTTGCCGATCAGGCCTTCTCGATCAGCCCGACGCTGCCGAGCGCACCGTCCTCGCGCAGGGAATCGGC
>PWGH01000005.1 GCA_003555285.1 Thioalkalivibrio sp. | reverse complement strand
TCATTTTTGCCATGGTGTCTGCTCCTCAGTCTGCGTGGACGTATGCCGCGGGATCCTGCTGGCTGGCGTAGTAGTGGATCAGGGCCTGGACGTCCGTATCGGAGAAGTCGGCCAGTCGGCGTTGCATGCCGCGCGGTTGCGGGCGCCCGTGCTCGATGAAGTCCTGAAAGGAGTCTTCCAGGTAGGGGATCCACTGCCCGGCCAGCTGGGCGCTGTCCAGTTCCGGATAGGTCCCGCCTTGGGAGTGGCAGCTGTTGCAGTACTGATCGTGAAGACCGGCGCCGCGCGTGGCGAGGTCGGCGTCGAAGTCCTGCTGCGCGGGCAGGTAGGGCTGGACGGCGAAGAACTCGGCCATGGCCTCGAATTCCGCTTCGGTGTAGCCCCAGGCGATGCGGTCCATGATGGTCGCGTAGCGGTTGCCCTCCTTGTAATCCATCATCGCCTGCATGAAGTACTCCTCCGAAAAGCCGGCGATGGACGGAGTGGCCGGACCGACGCTGTGGCCGTTGAAGCCATGGCAGCCGGCACATTGGAAGGCCAGCAGCTCACCGGACGCGATTTCGTCCGCGGCGGCGCTGGCGCCGACCGTCAGCAGGCCCGCGATCAGGGCCGCCTTTAGGGTGTGTCCTCTCATCTTTCCTCCTTATCGAACATTGTTGTTTTCAGTGGGGTGTTGCGGGTCGCGGTGGTTGCCTGGTTGGGGCTTTTACGTCGATCCGGGTCGCTCGCGCCCGATGGCTGGGGTGCAGGGCGGACTGGCCATGGGGTGGTTCGTTTGCCGGTCATGCTCGGCTGGCGGCGCAGGTCGTGCCCGGATCTTGCAGCGAAGGGGATACGGAGCCCGGATGCCGTGTGTACGTGCGCGCTGCCCGGTGGTCGGCGAGTCGGCGCAGGCCGTCGATGTCCAGCAACTCGATCTCGCGCCGCACGGCGGCGACCAGGCACTGCCGGGTGAAGCGCTGAAACAGGCGGCTCATGGTTTCCGGCGTGAGCCCGAGATAGCTGCCCAACTCGCATCGGGTCATCGGCAGGCGAAGTCGGGTCGCGGAAAGCCCTGCGCGGGCGAATCGCTGTCCCAAGTCGATCAGGGTCCCGGCGAGGGTCTGGGCGGCGTTGCCGGAGACAAGGGCCATTCGGGCTTCCTGTTCGTTGAGGATTTCGGCGCTGACGCGCCCGAGCAGCCAATGCATCAGGGTCGGGTTTGAACTTGCGTGGTGCTGCAGGGCAGCGTAGGGAATGCGGCAAAGGGCCGATGTCTCCAGGGCTACGATGTTGAGATTGAAGTGCCCGCGGGCGATGGCATCGAGCCCGACGATCTCGCCTGGAAGATAGAAGCGCGCGATCGTTTCGGACCCGGCATGGTCCTGGGTAACCCCCTTCAGTGCCCCGACCTGCACGACATAGACGTTCTCGAAGGGGCTGCCGCTCTGATGCAGGGTGGCGCCTTTTTCCAACAGGGGCGTCTGTAGGGCAAGCCGTTCCAGCATCTCGTTTCCGGGGCCCTTCAGGGCGGCGGGCAGGCAATCGCGTGCAAGCCGGCAGGCTCCGCACCCGACGGCCCGGGACGGCGACGGGCGGCCGGCAAAAACCAGCGCGGGAGCGCCGAGTCCCTGCACCTGTTGGTCGGGGCGGGCAGTGAAGCGATACCTCACGCGTTGCTCCCGAGTCCACGATTGGGGACGGGCGTGACGATGCGGTCGCTGGCGCCGCCGGTGTGCATCAGGGCAGCAGGGGCAGCGCCGGGGCGGCTGCCGAGTCGAGGACCGGAATTGGCGGTGTACGGTGGCATTGCGCATTGCCCGAAGGAGTCTTCCGGGCATTGAAGCAAGAAACGGGCCGATTCCGGTTTGCTCTAAAATCAGTGGCTTGAGGACGCTACCGGCCCAGACGCATTGCCACATCGGCAAGCGGGTTTGTCATTATGACAAGGAGGGGAGTGCAGGGGTGGCCCCTGCACCCCGTGATGCTTTCAGAATCGGTAATTCAGGCTCGTGCCGATGAAATGAGCCGAGTAGTTCGGACTCTCTTCGCCCAGCGTAAGCACCGACGGGATGGTATCGGGCGCGACGTCGTCCAGGGTGAAGTCCTTGGAGCGATAACGCTCGAAGAGATAGTCCAGCCGGACCGAGAGTCTCTCGTTGACCCTGTAGCGTCCGTACACCTTGACCGTATTCAATCGCGATTCGAGGTCGGGAAGCGGTTCGGCCGGGAATCCCGTGCGCATCGTGATCCGGCCCTTGCCCGAGGAGTAACCGTAATCGATCCCGGCATCGAAGCCGTCGCGGCCGACGTCCCGTGCCTCGAGGGTCAGGCCGAAGGAATCGATGGTGTCGCGCTGATCGGCGGTCCAGTCCGGGAAACCGAACGCGGCGCTGCTGGCCAGGGTCGATTCGATGCGCTCGCGTCCGTAAAAGGCGGAAACGGTCAGGTTGTCGCGAGGCGCGGCGGCGATGTTCACGGTGTAGGCGGTGTCACGGGCATCGATCAGGCCGATACGCGAGCGGTCGTAGTCATCCTTGGCATAGTCGCCGGTGAGCCCCAGGCTCACGCGGTCGGAAACCAGGTAGGACAGATCCGCGCGCACCTGGTCACGGTCCCGGCTCGCGAGATGGAACTTGCGCAGCAGCGGGTTTTCCTCCGGGATGACGTCGGGCAGGGGGGTATAGTCGTCGTCCAGCCTGCGCTGTTCGCGGGTGAGGCGAAGGGTCATGTCCACGCGGTCCGTCGGCGTGCTGCGGATCTCGCCCCAGCCGGCGGTGGTCTCGGTCCTGTCGACCTCCTGGAAGGTCCGGTCGACCTGTTCGGCGCGTCCACCGGCGGACAAACGGACCTTGTCCGAAGCGCGGAAGTCGGCGATCAACCGCCCGCCGAGACGCTCGAAGCTGTAGGGGCGGTTGATGCGGGCAGCCCCGACAAAGGAGTCGGTGCCCACCTGCACGAACTCATCCCGCGGGGTGCGGTTGTCGCGGTCGTCGTAAAAGCCCTCGCCGGTCACGGTGAGCCGGGCGCCCGCCGCGTAGACAGCCCGGACATTCCCGGTCAGCGTGTTCACGCGGCCGTCGAGATCGGAGCGCGGCAGGCCAGGGTCGAGGTTCGGGTTGATGGTGGGTTCAAGGAAGGTGTCGTCCTGTTCCATCCGGCCAACCGCCAGGCGTCCGGAGGTGTTGAGTCTTGAGGTGGGTCGCCAACCGCCCGACAGCGTGATCTGGTGGAAGCGGTTGTCGGGTTCCTGTGCCATGCGTCCCTGCTCGCCATCGTACAAAAACGGGTTGTCCCAGGTGACCGAGTCGGCCTTG
>PWGH01000108.1 GCA_003555285.1 Thioalkalivibrio sp. | reverse complement strand
TCAGCGCCTCCACGGCCTTGAGGATCAGCACCTCCAGCCGATCGATGCTGATCGGTTTGGGCAGGTAGTCGTAGGCGCCCTTCTTCATCGCCTCGACCGCGGAGTCGACGCTGCCCTGTCCGGTGATCAGGATCACCATGGGCCGGTGTTCCAGCGTGTTCACGGTTTCCAGCAACTCCATGCCGCCCATGCCGGGCATCACCAGGTCCGCGAGCACGACCGAGATCGGCTCGGTCTGGAGGAGTTCCAGGGCCTCCACGCCGCTGCCGACCGCGTAGGTCGTGTAGTGGTCGGACAGGGTTCGGGATAGCGTCTCCCGGGTCAGCTTATCGTCGTCGACGATCAGGATCGAGTGTTCCAAGGTGGCGTCCGTCTCCCGGATGTCGGATGCAGGCAAGGGTTGGGTGTGGCGAAGAAGGGGCAGTACGGGTCAGCTCATCCGGCTCGGCGCCCGATCAGGAGGTGCTGCATTCGAGCTCGGCGAGGACAGGTTCCGGGGCTGCCGGTATCGCGGGTCCGGAGACCGGCAGACGCAGGGTGAACGTCGAGCCTTGGCCCGCCTGACTGATGCAGGATACGGAGCCGTCGTGGTCCTCGGCAATGCGTTGCACGATCGCCAGGCCGAAGCCCAGGCCGGTTTTCTTGCGGGTGAAGAAGGGCGTGAAGATATGCTCCAGGTCTTCGGGGCTGATGCCGCTGCCGGTATCGGACACCTCGATCAGCCCGCACTCGTCTTCTTCCCGCGTGGCGAGCGTGAGCGTGCCGCCCTGCGGCATGGCATCGAAGGCGTTCGCACAGAGGTTGATCAGCGCCTGGGCGACCTTGCGCTCGTCCAGCAATAAGGGGGATAGGCGGCTATCCAACCTCGCCTTCATGCGAACGCCGGCTTCCTCGGCCTTCTGACTGAACATGTCCATGACCTCGCGCACGATCCGGTTCGCATCCGCACGTCGGGGATGCGACGCTGGGAAACGGGCATAGTTGACGAATTCGTCCAGATACGAACTGATCCTCAGCACCTCACGGTCGATCACGGAGACGAGGTCGGCAATCTCCGCGTGCGCGGCCGAATCCGGGGGCATGGCTGCGCGGGCCCTGCGCTTTAGCAGCTGCAGGTTGATATAGAGCGCGTTCAGCGGCGTCTTGATTTCGTGATTGACGGTGGTGGCGATCTGGCCGAGGGTGGCCATGCGCTCCATCCGGACCAGATCCTCCTGCGTGCGTTGCAGCGAAATATAGGCCTGTTCGAGACTCCGGGTACGGTCCTCGACCCGTCGCTCCAACTCGTGCGTCAGTTCGGAGAGATCGCGCTCATGCCGCTGGATGGTTTCTGCCATCTCGTTGAAGGAATAGTACAGCACGCCGATCTCGGTCCTGGAGTGGGTGTCGGCGCGGGCGGACAAGTCGCCCGCCGCGAGCCTGCGGGCGGTCCGGGCCAGCGACTTCACAGGGCTTACGACATACCGCGAATGCAGCACGTAACCCAGCCAGACGATCGTTAGCCCGAGCAGGGACAGCACGAAGAACAGGTGGAAAAGAAAGCTGAATCGGGCTTCGCCCATGCCGATCTTTCGAGCAATGATCTCGAAGTGCAGTGCATTGATCTCTGACAACAGCTGCGTGATCTGCTCACCCTGTTGCAGCAATTGCTGCGCAAGAACGTGGGGCGGCAGGGCTTCGGCGGGTGAATTTTCGAGTGAGGACGTGACCGTGGCCAGGCTTCGAACCAGCGCGTCGAGTTCCCGCAGCAGCCGGACCTCTTCCAGGCTTTCCGGGTAGTCTGCCGCTTCCTCGTAGGCGATGTAGCCGGAGAGACCGGCCTGGAGGTCGGCGCGTATGGATGCCGCCCGGTTCCGGGCGAACGCGTGCCTCTGTGGATCGAGCAGGTAGTGCTGCTTGACCAGTAGAAGCTGATGCGCCTGGTCCTGCAGGCGCCCGATGAACGCGATGTTTCGGGCTTCCGTCTCGATCATGCGGGCCTTGTCGGCGACAAAGTGCACGCTGGTGACGGCGACCGCCCCGAAGGTCACCACACCCAGGAACAGGATTGCTGACGTGATGAGCAGGTAACTGTTCAGGCTTTTCACAGGGCAGGGAAGGAGTCCAGATGCATTCCAACCCTTAATATAGCAGCTAACAGGCCAAACGGGAGCAGCGCGCCGGATCGTTGCTGCGGCACGCCTGGGGTGCGGCCGGCCCCCTGCGGGGGTCCGCCGGACGGCGTATGGATCGCCGCGTCGCTCCTCGCGATGTCTGCGCTAGAAGTCTCCCCTGGCGGCGCCCTCCAGGATGTCGTTCAGGGTGTCGCTGACCCAAAGGGCCCCTTCGCGCAGATCGGGGGGCAGGGGCTTGCCACCGTAAATCATCATGTCGAGGTCCATCATCTGCAGCCACAGCGTGCCGTCGTCATCCTGGACCAGCGCGATACGGCAGGGCATGAAGGCCGTGTAGGCGTTGTGGTAGTCGGCCATCATCGCGCCTACGCCGACGTCGCAGAACGAGAGGAAGTTCACGTAGCGATACGGCTGGCCGGTGACCGCCTCCACCTGTCGGGAGAACGGGGCGTCGCCGACATACAGCATGTTGTGGCCGGCGGCCAGACTCATCATCGAATCAACGACATCATCGATGCTGAGTCCGTCCTCGACCCGGACCTTGCGCACCATCGCGACGGCGGGATCGAGGTTCTCCATGTAGCGCTTGGCGAATTCGGTGTACATCGCCGGGGCTTCCGGATCCAGTTTTCCCAGGAAATTTTTTGCGGCCGCGAAGCCGGCGAGACCGGCGATGATGGCCACCGCACCGATGATCGCCAGAATGTTCCGTAGCATGTTCACAGACGGTTATCCTCTGTTTGAGTCGTTGTCCACGGCATCACCGGGCGTACGGTCCACGACCCCGGTGCAAGGCCCGCTCTAACGCGCGCTTCGGGTTCCTCGATGCGCGTCGCCTGTCCGGGACGAACAGTCAGGCCCGCGTGCTGCCGATATCATCATTGGCCCCGCAGCCGCATAATGGCTGCGGGGGGGCAGGGCGGGTCACACCGTCAACCGAAGCCCTGGTCGACCAGGTTGTCGTACCAGCTGGCGGCGTAGCGGGCCTCGCGGTTCTGGAACCGGTCATCGGCACCCGCCGGCGAGATCGCCACCGAGTCACCCACGCCCACCACCGATTGCTCGCCATCCGCGTCCGTTACCGCCTCGTAGACGCCGGAGACCGAGATGCTGTGCTCCGGCGTCAGCAGGCTGTAGCAGGTGTTGAAGTAGGCCGGCTTGCCCGGCTCGCGGCCGTTGATGTGATCG
>PWGH01000315.1 GCA_003555285.1 Thioalkalivibrio sp. | reverse complement strand
CCACACCGGGGGTCCACACCGGGGGTCCACACCGGGGAGCGAACGGGTCGTCGACCGTCGCCCTGGCTCTAGATCGACAAGGCCCAGCGTCGATCGAGTCAAATAGCGCCTTCGCTCCGGGTTCGACCGCGGCGGCGACGCCGACGGTGCCGGCCAAGGCCGCAGGGCACTCTGATAGCATGCGCAGCATACAGAGCCCGTGCAGTCACCAGGAGACGTCCATGACGCAGTCGCAGATGACCTTCTTCCGCCGTCTCGCCCTGAGCTTCGTCGCGTGGTGGCGGGTGCTTGTGGATCCGGAATTCGCGAACGCGGTGGCGGCACTGCGGGCGGGCGAGCGGCGGCCCCCGGCACTGGAGCCGGAATCGAAGCCGGAATCGGAGCGAGCCCTCACCGAGGCATCGCCCGATGCCGCGCTGCAACTGCTGGGGCTGCTCCAGCAGGAAGGCCGTTTTCTGGACTTCATCGAGGAGGGGGTCGACCGCTATTCCGATGCCGAAATCGGTGCGGCGGCCCGTGTGGTGCACCAGGGCTGCCGCAAGGCCCTGCATGACCATGGCACGCTGGAGCCCGTTCGCACCGAAGCCGAGGGCAGCCGGGTCAGCCTGCCGGCCGGCTTCGATGCCGCCGAGGTGCGGCTGATCGGGAACGTGGTCGGTCAGCCGCCGTTCACCGGCACCCTGGTGCATCGGGGCTGGCGGGTTCGGGAACTGCGCCTGCCGCAGGTGGTGCAGGGCCATGATCTGCGGATTCTGGCGCCCGCCGAGGTCGAGCTGTGACGGCGGCAGCGAGGGTCCGGCATCGCACCTGCAGCGGCGGTAACGGCCTCGCCCGGGTCACCCTCGCCCGGGTCGGCCATGCCCGGGTCGAGACGCCCGTTCCGCGTCCGGGGTGCTGCGGGTGAGTGCGGCCCGCTATGCGGTGGGCATCGATCTGGGGACCACGCACTGCGCCCTTGCCCGGATCGACCTCACTCAGGAACCGGGCACCAGGGTGACCGACGAGATCCTGCCCGTGCCCCAACTCGTCGCGCCGGGCACCGTCGAGGCGCGTCATCTGCTGCCCTCCTTTTTATACCTGCCGCATCCCGACGAGTTGGCGGAGACCGACCTCACGCTGCCCTGGGGCCCACGACCCGGGTATGTGGTCGGCGAACTGGCGCGCAGCCAGGGTACGCGCACCCCGATCCGACTCGTCGCCAGCGCCAAGAGCTGGCTCTGTCACGCGGGGGTGGACCGGCATGCGCCCATTCTCCCGGCCGAAGCGCCGGAGGAAGTGCCGCGCCTCTCGCCGCTGGAGGCCTCGATCCGTTACCTCGAGCACCTGCGCGATGCCTGGGATGATGCCCATCCGGAGCACCCGCTGGCGCAGCAGCGCGTCGCGGTGACGGTGCCGGCCTCCTTCGACCCCGCAGCGCGGGAACTGACCGCGCAGGCCGCGCAGGCGATCGGCCTCGAGGACATGATCCTGCTCGAGGAACCGCAGGCCGCGGTCTACAGCTGGATCCAGGGCAGTCAGGACACCTGGCGCGAGCAGGTGAGTGTCGGCGACGTGCTCCTCGTGGTGGACGTCGGTGGCGGGACCACGGACCTGTCCCTGATCGCGGTCACCGAACAGGACGGCAGTCTGGAACTGCATCGGGTGGCGGTGGGCGATCACATCCTGCTCGGCGGCGACAACATGGATCTGGCGCTGGCGCACCGGGTGCGCGCGAAGCTCGCTGCCGACGGAACCACCCTCGAGGCCTGGCAGCTGCAGGCCCTGATGCACGGCTGCCGCGCCGCCAAGGAACAGTTGTTGCTGGATCCGGATCTGGATGCAGTGCCCGTGGTGGTGCCCAGCCGGGGCTCGCGCCTGATCGGCGCCACGCTGCGCACCGAGCTGACCCGCGAGGAGGTCACGCAAACCCTGGTCGATGGCTTCTTTCCGGTGGTGGAGGTTTCGGCCCGGCCGGCGGTTCGTGCCCGGACGGCACTGACGCGCCTGGGTTTGCCGTATGCGCAGGATCCTGCGGTGACGCGTCATCTCGCCGCCTTTCTCAGCCGCCAGATGGCCGCGACCGAGGAACTTCAGGGCTTCGAGGGCCTTCGCCCGGAGGGAGCGACCTTCCTGTATCCGACCGCGGTGCTGTTCAATGGCGGGGTGTTCAAGGCCGGTGTCCTTGCGGATCGGGTGATGCAGGTGCTGAACGACTGGCTCGAGGGCGAAGCGGCCGCCCCGGCGCGGTGCATTCAGGGCGCCGATCTCGATCTGGCGGTGGCCCGCGGTGCGGCCTACCACGGCTTCGTGCGCACCGGCCGGGGGGTGCGTATCCGCGGCGGCACCGCGCGCAGCTATTACGTCGGCGTCGAGAGCGCGATGCCGGCGGTGCCGGGTGTCGAGCCGCCGTTGTCGGCGCTGTGTGTCGCCCCCTTCGGCATGGAAGAGGGTACCGAGGCCGACCTGCCGCCCCAGGAGGTCGGCCTGGTGGTCGGCGAACCGGTGCGCTTTCGCTTCTTCGGCTCCTCGGTGCGGCGCGAGGATCCGGTCGGCACCGTGGTCGAGGACTGGCCCCCGGACACGATGGAGGAACTGCCCGAAATCGAGGTCACCCTGCCCGCCAATGGCCGCTCGCCGGGCGAGGTGGTTCCGGTCCGGCTGCACGCGCGGGTCACCGAACTCGGGACCCTGCAGCTCGAGGCGGTGCCGCGCAGCGGCGAGCAGCGCTGGCGGGTCGAGCTCGACGTGCGCGGCCGGCCGGAACCGGAATGACAACGATACCCTGGGGCCCGAGTGTCTAGTCCGCCACCGCCACCGCCACCGCCACCGCCACCGCCTGCAGCGGCGCGCTACCTGGTCGGCATCGACCTGGGCACCACCCACACCGTCGTGGCCTACGCGGACACCGACGGGGGTCCGGACACGCCGGTGCGCGTGTTCGACATCGAGCAGCTGGTCGCACCGGGCGAGATCGCCGCGCGCCCGCTGCTGCCCTCGCTGCGCTACCATCCCGCGCCCGGCGAGCTGCCGGTGCGCGATATCCGCCTGCCCTGGGCCGATCGGGAATCCGACGAGCCCCCGGGTTCCGGCCCGGCGGCTGGCTCGGGTTCCGGCCCTGTGCATGAGTCCGTGCATGAGTCCGTGTCCAGCCCGGGTCCCGCTGAGGTCTCGGCAGCGGCACCGGACGCCGTCCTCGGGCAGCTCGCGCGGGAACTCGGCTCGCGGGTGCCCGGGCGGCTGGTCGCCAGCGCGAAGAGCTGGTTGTCGCACCCGGCGGTGGATCGCACCGCGCCCATCCTGCCCTGGGGTGCACCCGACGAGGTGCCCCGGGTTTCCCCGTTGGCCGCAAGCGCAAGCTACCTGGCCCACGTGCGCGCCGCCTGGAACCGGGCCTTTCCGGCGCACCGGCTGGAAGGGCAGGAGATCGTGCTCACGGTGCCGGCCTCCTTCGACGAGGCGGCCCGCGCGCTGACGGTGGAGGCGGCCCGGCTCGCCGGCCTCGACCAGGCGCGGCTGGTCGAGGAACCGCAGGCGGCCTGCTACGATTGGCTGGCTCGGCATCGGGACGATGCCGCGGCACTCCCGGAAGATCTGCGGCTGCTGCTGGTCTGCGATGTGGGCGGCGGCACCACGGACCTGACCCTGATCCAAATCGAGCCCACAGCGGCGGGTCCGCGGCTCACCCGCATCGGCGTCGGCGAGCACCTGATGCTGGGTGGCGACAACATGGACCTGGCGCTGGCCCACGTCGCCGAAGGGCGGCTGGCGACCGAATCCGGTGCGCGTCTGGGTTCGGCGCAGTTGTCGCAGCTGGTCCAGCAATGCCGCACTGCCAAGGAGCGGCTGCTCGAAGCCGACGGGCCGGAGCGTGCGAGCGTGACCGTGTTGGGGGCGGGCGCCCGGCTGATCGGTGCGGCGCGCTCGACCGAATTGACCCGCGATGAGGTTCGGCACATGGTGCTGGAGGGCTTCTTTCCGCCGGCGGCGGCCGAGGAACGACCGCGGCGCACACGCGGCGCGTTGGTCGAATTCGGCCTGCCTTATGCAGCGGATCCGGCGATCACGCGCCACCTCGCCGCCTTTCTGGCCCAACACGCCCCTGCCGCGCGTCAGGCCCTGGGGGTTGCCGCGCCCGACTCGGGATTCTCATCGATGCCCGATGCGGTGCTGCTCAACGGCGGGGTTTTTCGCAGCGGGATGCTCGCTGGGCGGCTGCTCGATCAACTCACCGCTTGGCGGGGTGCGCCGTTGCATCAATTGGTAAACGGTGATCCCGAACTGGCCGTGGCCCGCGGTGCGGTGGCCTATGCGATGGCGCGCCGCGGCTGGGGCCGTACGATCGGCGGCGGTGCCGCGCGCAGCCTGTTTCTGCTGCTGGACGCGACGCAACAGGGCCGGCCCCGCGGCGTTTGCGTGTTGCCGCGCGGGACCGAGGAGGGCCACGAGCTGCGGTTGACCGAACGCAGCTTCGCATTGCGGCTGGGTCAGCCGGTGCAGTTTCGACTGGCCGCTTCCCCCGCCGATGCGCCCTGCCGGCCGGGGGCCGTGGTGACTCTCGACGCGGACACCCTGCATTTCCTGCCGCCACTGGAGACGGTGGTCGGTGCCCGCGACGGCGCCTCGCGCACCCGCGAGGTCCGGGTGCAGTTGGTGGCCACCCCGACCGAGATCGGCACCCTGGCCCTGGCCTGCGTCGCCGAAGACGACGAACGCCGGCGCTGGAAGCTTGAATTCCAGTTGCGTGCCGGAACGGAGGCGCCGCGATCGCCGAACGATGCGTCGACGGCCGCCGGCGCAATGACCCCGGTAGGCGAAGCGCATCCGCGCATCAGCGAGGCGGCGGCCCGGATCGAACGCTGCTACGGCTCGCGCTCGCAGCAGGTCGATCCGCGCGAGGTGAGGGGCCTGCGCGGTGCGCTGGAAAAGATTCTGGGGCCGCGGGACGATTGGCCGATTCCGTTGCTGCGCGAGCTCTTCGAGCCGCTCTGGGCCGGTGCCCGGCGCCGGCGGCGCTCGGCCGATCACGAACGCCAGTGGTTCAACCTGATGGGCTTCTGCCTGCGTCCCGGGTATGGCTACCCGCTCGATGAGTGGCGGGTCGAGCAACTGTGGTCGCTGTATCCCCAGGGCGTGCAGTTCGTGCCCGAGGCCCGGGTCTGGGCCGAGTGGTGGACGCTGTGGCGCCGGATCTCCGGGGGCCTCGATGCGCTCGCGCAGGAAACCCTGCTGGAGGACATGGCCTGGTACTTGACGCCGCTGGGGCCGACGCCGCCGAAGAAGCCCCCGGGACCGAAGAAGCAGGGGTATGACGACATGGTGCGCCTGGTCGGCGGGCTGGAGCGGCTGTCGATCGCGCGCAAGGTGGAGGTCGGCGGCTGGCTGCTCGAACGCCTGCGCCGGCCGGGGGAGTCGCCGCAGGGGTGGTGGGCCGTCGGTCGGCTCGGCGCCCGCGTGCCCTTCTATGGCAGCGCGCATGCGGTGATACCACCGGAGATCGCCGCCGACTGGCTCCAGCAGGTGTTGGATCTGGACTGGAAGACGGTGCGGCCGGCGGCCTTTGCTGCAACGATGCTCAGCCGGATGAGCGGGGATCGGGCCCGCGATCTGCCCGCGGCGCAGCGGGCCGAAGTGGCGCAGCGCTTGCGCCTGGCGAAGGCGCCCGAGGTCTGGGTCGCCATGGTCGAGGCGATCACCGAACTCGATCGTGCCGCCGAGCAGCAGGTCTTTGGTGAATCGCTGCCAGCGGGTCTGCGCCTGGTGCATTGAGCGCGCTGGACATCGACGGGCCTGGGGAATGATACGCAGGGAAATCCAGGGCGTTTCACGCGACCATACGGGTTCCAGCACACGCAGCCGAGGCCCGAGCCCGACGACAAGCCTGACCCTCGCATTCATTCCGCTTCGAACGACGATCGACCTGGACCGCGACCACGCGGTTTCTGCGCACCGGATCGTGGGGTCGGTTCGGCCGTGTGTCCACCCGGGAAACGACTCCCGGATGCCCTAACGGAGTGCGACGATGCGCTGCCATGGTGGCTAAGCAAACGTTGAATCGTCCCGAGGCCAGGTTCAGGTCCAGGGCCGCAGGGGTCGGCTGGCTGGCCGTTGCGCTGATCCTGTGCGCTTGGATCGACACGGCCTTGGCCGGCAAGGGCGGACCCGGTTCGGAACCTGAATCGGCCTTCGGTTGGATGCCCGTGTCGGCGTCCGAACCCGTGATTCCTTTACCCGGTTCGGGAGCTTGGTCAGGCGTCGCAAGTGCCACGAATGTCGAAACCCCGGCCGAGCGCGGTCGCGCTGACCGGGAGTGGGCCCATCGGGAACGGGCCGACGAAGAAGAACGCGCCGACCCAGAACGGGTCGATCAAGGGGAACGGGCCGACCGAGAACGGGCCGACCGAGAACGGGCCGCTCAAGAACGGGCCGCTCAAGAACGGGCCGCTCAAGAATGGGCCGCTCAAGAACGGGCCGGCCGGGACACGACGGTATTCCTGTATGGGGCGCGCTGGACCGACAACCGCTGGGTGGACATCCTGCGGGGGCAAACCGAATTCGACGATTCGTATCTGGGTGCCGTCGGGGTGGCGCAAACCCTCCGGCGGTTCAGCGAGGATCTGCTGCTGGAGGCGGAAGTGAGTCTCGTCCGGCACTGGGGCGAGCAGGATCATTTCGAACTGAACGGCGCCCTGAATCTGCGCTGGAGCCGCTTTCCCTGGGATCGCTGGGTGGACACCAGTTTTGCCTACGGTCTGGGCCCCTCCTATGCCTTTACCGAACCCGCGGTCGAGGCGCGGCCGGATCGACCCGCGAGCCGGGGCCTGGTGTTCATGGTGACCGAACTGACCTTCGCGCCGCCGCAAGCGGACGGCCGTTGGGCGGGCCTGTTGCGGATCCATCATCGATCCGGGGCGTTCGACCTCGTGAGCGAGGCCAGTGGTTCCAATTTCATCGCCACCGGAATCCGCTACCACTACTGAAACGCACGGCCACACACCGGTTGCCGGCAAACCATGGTGAGCGCATGTCCGCATTCAAGCCCTGGACCCGTCTGGCCGCCGTCGCCGGCATCATTCTGCTGGCGGTGGTCTGGATCGCCTCGGGAGTGCTGACCCGGGAGCCGCCGGAGCCGATCGAGGCGCCGGAATGGGCGCCGATGCGCGTGCTCGTCGAGCACCGCATGGCCGAGTCGGTCGAGCAGGTGTTGATCCTGCAGGGCCGGATCGAACCCGATCTGCGCGTGATGGTGCGGGTGGAGACGGCGGGTCAGTTGGAGCGTTGGGCGGTGGTGGCCGGGACGGTCGTCGAGCCGGGCGATGAACTCGCGATTCTGGCGATGGACGACCGCGAGGCCCGGCGCCGGCAGGCCATCGCCCGCTTGCGTGGCCGCCAGAGCGAGTTCCAGGCGACCCAGCGGCTGGTCGAGGATCAGCATGTGCCGGAGATCGATCTGGAGGTCGCCGAGGCGGAACTCGAAGCGGCGCGTGCGGAGCTCGAGGCGATCGAACTGGAGATCCGCCAGACCCGGATCCGGGCGCCGATTCCGGGCGTGCTCGAGCAGCGCCTGGCGGAACGCGGCGAGTTCCTGTCGATCGGGGATCCGGCGGCCGAGGTGATCAGCAACGACCCGTTACTGGCGGTGGTGCAGGTGCCGCAGCACCAGATCGGACGGGTGTCGCTCGGCCTGCCCGCCCGGATTCGTCTGGCCGACGGCCGCCGTGTCGAGGGGGTCGTGCGCTTCGTCGGCTCGGTGGCCGCACCCGAGACCCGAACCTTCCGGGTGGAGATCGAGGTTCCCAATCCCGACCGCGCCTTGCCTTCCGGCATCAGCGCCCGCGTCGAGATCCCCACGGATACCGTTCTCGCCCACCGGGTCTCGCCCGCGACGGTCAGTCTCGATCAGGCCGGGCGGGTCGGTGTGAAGACCGTCGATGCCGACAATCGGGTCGAGTTTCACGTAATCGAGGTGGTTCGGACCGAGCCGGAGGGGGTCTGGGTGACCGGCCCGCCGGAGCGAATGCGCCTGATCACGGTCGGCCAGGGCTTCGTGATGGCTGGCGAAGCGGTGCGCCCCGAGCTGCAAGACCAGGAGCAAGATCAGGAGCAAGAACCGGTGCAAAACGCGCCGAACCCGACCGCGTCGGAGCCAACGGAATCCGACCGGAGTTCGTTACAAGACAATGCCGAAGACGTCTCTTCCGGGATCGATCGGTGAATGCCGGCATCGCCTGGGCGATCAACCATGCCCGAACGGTGCTGCTGGCGCTGTTTTTGTTGCTGATCATGGGCGGCACCACCTACGTGATCATCCCGAAGGAAGCGGTTCCGGAGATCGACATCCCGATCTTCTTCGTCACTGTGGCCTACCCCGGGGTCAGCCCCGAGGATGCCGAACGTTTGATGCTGCGCACCCTGGAGCGGGAACTGCTGGCCATTGCCGGCATCGACGAGAGCCGCTCCTGGGCCGGCGACGGCTTCGCCATGATACGGCTGGATTTCGAGCCGGGCTGGGACAATCGCCAGGCGCTGTCCGACCTGCGCGACGAGGTGGATCAGCTGCGCCCCGAGCTGCCGGACGGCGCCGAGGAACCGACGGTGCGCGAGGTCGATGTCTCGCTGTTTCCGATCCTGATCGCCAACCTGTCCGGACCGGTCGAGGAGCGCGCGCTGGCGCGCCTTGCCCGGGACCTGCGCGACGAGATCGAGGCGCTGCCCGGAATCCTGGAGGTGGATATCGGCGGCATGCGCGAGGACCTGATGGAAGTGCTCGTCGATCCCCTGATGCTCGAGACCTACGCGCTGCAATTCGATCGTCTCACCGAGGCGATCGAGCGCAACAATGTGCTGGTGGCCGCCGGGGCCGTCGATACCGGCGTCGGGCGGATCGCGCTGCGCGTGCCCGGGACCATCGAGGACGTCGAGGATGTGTTGAATACGGTGGTTCGCGTCGAGGACGACGCCGTGGTGCGGGTGCGCGACGTGGCCGAGGTGCGTCAGGCCCTGAGCGATCCCGAGACCTTTGCCCGTATCGACGGCCAACCTTCGGTGGCGCTGGAGATCCGCAAGCAGGTGGGCGTGAATGTGATCGACCTGGTTGCCGAAGTCCGGGCGCTGATCGACACGGCGCAGACGCAGGCGGATTGGCCGGCGGCGGTGGAGGTGACCTACCTGCAGGATCAGGCCCAGGACGTCGAAGATTTGCTCGGGGACCTGGAAAGCAATGTGATCACCGCGATCCTGGCGGTGACGCTGGTGATCATCGCGGTCATGGGATTCCGGGGCGGGTTGCTGGTGGGGTTGATGATCCCGGGGGCCTTTCTGACCGGGATCCTGGTGATCTACCTGTTGGGCTTCACGCTGAACATCGCGGTCCTGTTCGGACTGATTCTGGTGGTGGGCATGCTGGTCGATGGCGGGATCGTGGTCACTGAACTTGCCGATCGGAACATCGCCGAGGGTCAGCCCCGGGATGCGGCCTTTCGCAATGCGGCGCAGCGCATGGCCTGGCCGATCACGGCGGCGATCTTCACCACGCTCGCGGTCTTCGCCCCGATGCTGTTCTGGCCGGGGATGGTGGGGGAGTTCATCGTCTACCTGCCGGCGACGGTGATCGTCACCCTGCTGGCCTCGCTTGCCATGGCACTGGTCTTCCTGCCGACGCTCGGCAGCGTTGTCGGCGCCGGCGGCGCCACCAGCCCGCAACAGCGCCGCCAGGTGCACGCGGCCGAAGCCGGGCGCCACGACGAGTTGCATGGCGTGACCGGGCGTTACATCCGGGTGCTGCGGGTGCTGCTGGCGCATCCGGGTCTGACCGCCCTGGGTACGCTGGGGGTGCTGCTGATCGCCTATGCGCTGTACATGGTGCAGGGCCGCGGGGTCGAGTTCTTTCCCGAGGTGGAGCCGGACTTCGCGCAGATCCAGGTGCAGGCCCGGGGCGATCTGTCGGTCTGGGAGGCCGATGCGCTGGTGCGCCAGGTCGAGCGCGCGGTGCAGGGCATCCCGGAGGTCGCGGTGATCTACGGGCGGACCATCGGGACCGCCCTCGAGCGCCTGCAGGGCGATTATGCCGAGGATGTGATCGGCGTGATCCAGCTGGAGTTCACGCACTGGCGCACCCGGGCTCCGGCCAGCGAGGTGATCGACCGTATCCGGGCACGGGTCGAGCCCCTGCCCGGGCTGCGGCTGCAGATCCTGACCCAGGAGCGCGGACCCGGCGAAGGCAAGCCGATTGAGATCGAGGCCAGCAGCCGCACCCCGGAGGCGATCCCGCCGGTGATTCGGAACATCCGCGAGGCGATGCGCGAGGTGGGGGGCTTCGTCGATGTCGAGGACGATCTGCCGGTGCCGGGCGTGGAGCTCGAGGTCCGCTTCAATCGGGAGGAGGCCGCCCGCTTCGGGGTGGACGTGTCGCTGCTCGGGCAAGGGGTGCGTCTGCTCACCGACGGTATCCTGCTCGGCACCTTCCGCCCGGAGTTCACCGACGAGGAGGTGGATATCCGGCTGCGTCTGCCCGCCGATCAGCGTCACCTGCAGAATCTGGCGAACCTCAGCCTGCCTACGCCGCAGGGGCTGGTGCCGATCGCCAATTTTGCCGAATTGGTGCCGGTGCCGGCGGTGGGGCTGATCAAGCGTCGGGACGGCCGCCGGGCCTATACCATCGAGGCGGATGTGGCATCGGGTCTATTGGTCGATCAGCAGGTGAGCCGCCTGCGTAATGCGTTGGATCAAATGCAGCTGGATCCCGAGGTCCAGATCCGCTTTCGCGGCGAGATCGAGGAGCAGGAGGAGGCGGCCGGGTTCCTGTTGGCGGCCTTCGGGCTCTCGATCTTCTTGATGCTGCTGATGCTGGTCACCCAGTTCAATCGCTTCAGCCAGGCCGGGCTGGTGCTTTCGGCCATCGTGTTTTCCACGGCAGGGGTGTTGCTGGCGCTGCTGGTGCGCGGCGAGCCCTTCGGGATCGTGATGAGCGGGATCGGCGTGTTGGCGCTGGCGGGTATCGTGGTCAACAACAACATCGTGCTGATCGACAACTACAACGAAAAGCGCGACTGGGGCCTGCACCCGCACGAGGCGGCCCTGCGCGCCGCCGCACAGCGTCTGCGGCCGGTGGTGCTGACCGCCGTGACCACCATTCTCGGCCTGATGCCAATGGTGCTGGCCTGGACGGTCGACTTCGCCGGCCGGGATTTCTATGTGGGGGCTCCGTCCACACAATTCTGGGTGCAGTTGGCCACCACGGTCGCCGGCGGCCTGCTGTTCGCCACCCCCTTTACCCTATTGTTCACCCCGGTCGTGCTGGTCTGGTTCGACCGCAAGCAGTCCGGGCGCTCGGGTCCCGACCCCGACCCTGACACCGACCCTGACACCAACCCCGACTCCGGTTCCGGTCCCGGTCCCGGTCCCGGTTCTGGTGCTGGTTCTGGTGCTGGTTCTGGTGCTGGTTCCGGCTCCGGCCCCGAGCCCGGTCACGGTTCTGATCCTGGTCTCGACCCCAGGCCGGATTCCAGGTCCGATCGGCCCGTGCAGCAGCACCGGGGCCAACGGCCCTGCCATCGGCCACGCCGCCGAGGTGCCGCTATCCAGGAGGCCCGATAGGCGCGCCGGGGCTAGAACGCCGGGTCGTCCGCGTCGGTGACCGCGCCCCGGGCCGCGGAACCGACCTGTCGGGCGTATTTGGCGAGGACCCCGCGCCGGCAGCGCGGCGGCGGCGGACGCCATTGGCGCCGCCGCTGTTCCAGCTCGGTTTCGGATACGTTCACAACCAGGCGCCGGGTGCCGGCGTCGATGGTGATGGTATCGCCCTCCTGGACCAGGGCGATGGCGCCGCCTACGGCCGCCTCGGGCGCCACGTGACCCACCACCAGGCCGTGCGTGCCGCCGGAGAAGCGTCCGTCGGTGATCAACCCGACGCGATCGCCCAGGCCGGCGCCGACCAGCGCGGCCGTGGGCGCGAGCATCTCGCGCATGCCGGGCCCCCCCTTCGGGCCCTCGTAGCGGATCACCAGCACATCGCCGGGACGGATCGCGCCGCCGAGGATCGCCTGCATGCAGGCCTCCTCGGCATCGAAGACCCGGGCCGGGCCGGTGATCGCCGGTTGTGAGCCACCACTGATCTTCGCGACGGCGCCTTCGGGGGCCAGGTTCCCCTTCAGGATCGCCAAATGACCGCTGGTCTGGACCGGATCGTCCCAGGGCCGGATTACCCGTGGCCAGGGTGGAGCTGTCGGCATCTTTCCTGAGAGTTGGTCTGTAGCTGAACCGGACGTAGGACTTGCGGCCGGCTCCGAGGCCGAATTTGATGCCGGGACCGAGGCAGGGTTTGTGCCAGGGCTTGAGGCAGGGGTTGAAGGTTGGCCCGGCTTGCCGTTCAAGGCATCGGCCACGGTTTCGGCGATGGTGCGGCCGCTGATGGTGAGGCAATCGCCATGCAGCAGCCCATGGTCCAGCAGCATCTTCATCACCCGCGGAACGCCGCCCGCCTGATGAAATTGGGTGGTGACATAGGCCCCGGAGGGCTTCAAATCGCACAGCACCGGCACCCGGGCGCGGATGGTTTCGAAATCGTCCAGCGATAGCGGCACCTCGGCGGCGTGCGCGATGGCGAGCAGGTGCAGTGTGGCATTGCTGGAGCCGCCGATGGCCATGACGACGGCGATCGCGTTCTCGAAGGCGGCCCGGGTCAGGATCGCGCGCGGCAGACGCTGGTGACGGATCGCCTCCACCAGGACCTCGGCGGAGCGCGCGGCGTTGTCGGCCTTTTCCGGGTCCTCGGCGGCCATGGTCGAGGAGTACGGCAGACTCATGCCCATGGCCTCGAAGGCGCTGGACATGGTGTTGGCGGTGAACATCCCGCCGCAGGAACCGGCGCCGGGACACGCGTGGCGTTCCACACCGGCCAGATCCTCATCGCTGAGCCGTCCGGCGGCATGGCGGCCGACGGCCTCGAAGGCTGAGACGATGGTCAAATCCTCGCCCTGGTACTGACCGGGCCGGATGGTGCCGCCGTAGACGAAGATGGCGGGCAGGTTCATGCGCGCGATCGCCATCATCGCCCCCGGCATGTTCTTGTCGCAGCCGCCGAAGGCCAGCAGGCCGTCCATCGATTGCCCCATGCACACCGTTTCGATGGCATCGGCGATCACCTCGCGCGAGACCAGCGAATAGCGCATGCCCGGGGTGCCCATGGAAATGCCGTCGGAGATGGTTATCGTGCCGAAGACCTGCGGCATTGCGCCCGCGGCCCGCAGCGCGGCCGTGCCCCGTTCGGCCAGGGCCCCGATGCCCAGATTGCAGGGGGTGATCGTGCTGTGGGCGTTGGCCACGCCGACGATGGGCTTGGTGAAATCGCCGTCGCCGAAGCCCACGGCACGCAGCATCGCGCGATTCGGGCTGCGCTCGGGTCCGCTGGTGACGATCCGGCTTTGGCGGTTTTCGGGCATCTCCTGGTTCGGAGATGAACGGTTCGGGGATGAATCACCTGATGATGGACGATCCTGGGGCCGGTTGCTCGCGGGTGGGCGGTTCCTGGACATGGCGTGGTGCTCCTGACGAGTGACGTTTTGCGGGCTCCGGTGCGGCGCAGCGAACCGGCGTCGTACCAAGGCACACACCGGATGGTGCCAGTCCCATCGGACGGCCACCCCGCACCCCAAAAAGGCTCTTCTTCGTGTCTTCGTGGTCTTCGTGGTGAATCGTCCCTACTCAGGCTTACGCTGGTAAGGGCATCGCCGAGGGGGCTCGCCTCCTACAGGGGCTTGTCGGGGTGCTTGACCGCGGGGAGACGCGGCGGATACGGTTTCAGACCAGTCGGGTTCAGATCGGTTTGCGATGCCGGGGGATTTGCGGTGCCGGCGGCCGAACTCCCGTGTGATCCTACGGGCATGGGGGCATCATGACAGGCGTCCACGCTGTGTCCGGTTCCAGCCTGCCGCTGTGGTTTCGCGCGGCCTACCTGGTGTTTGTGGTCGTGATGGTGCCGGCCTATGCCCTGACCTATCCACTGATCAACTTTCTGTGGTTTTCGAACATTGCCCTGCTGACGGGGTTGGTCGCCGCCTGGTGGGGCAGCGCGCGCCTGGCCAGCATGATGCTGGTTGCCGTGGGCCTGCTCGAGATCGGCTGGATCCTGGACTTTCTCGGCGGGCTGGTCCTGGGGGGCACGCCGCCGCTGGGTGTTGTGGCTTACCTGTTCGACCCGCAGATTCCGTGGATGGTGCGCGCCTTGTCGCTGTATCACCTGCCGTTGCCGGTCGTCCTGTTCTGGATGGTCTGGCGCCTTGGCTATGACGCCCGTGCCTGGCGCCTGTTGCTGCCCTTGGGCTGGATGGTGGTCGTGGCCGTCCATCTGCTGGCGGATCCCGATCAGAACGTGAACTTCGCGCTGTACCCACCGTGGCAAGAGCCGGGTAACGAGCCGAGCGGATGGTGGCTGGCGGTGCTGCTGCCGGCCCTGGCCGTGGCTTGGTGGCTGACGCATCGTGTGGTGTTGTGGGGGCTACGGGTGTTGGATTCGAT
>PWGH01000166.1 GCA_003555285.1 Thioalkalivibrio sp. | reverse complement strand
TGCCATTCGGTCGCCTGCCACAGAAAAGTGACAGCCACCACGATGCAGGCCACGGTAGCCAGCAACTTGATGACCCAGTCCAGCCGTGGCCCCGGAACCGGAAATTCAAGGTAGTGCCACAACCAGCGCCCAAAGACCCCGACCGCATAACCGGCGCTGAAGGAAACACCGGCAATCAGCCCCTGGACGATCGGCGGGCGTGGCACAAGGCTGGGCGTGAGCGAGAGCGCGAAGAACAATGTCGCCACCAACAGTCCGATTATGGAAAGCCCTCCCACCCGTCGCATGCGGTCTTCGCCCTCCTCCTGAAACTGGGTCACCCAGCATAGCCATCTTCGCGGCCGGACGACAGCGGCGCCCGAGGTCGGGAGCCCTGCCCCCCTTGCCCATGAAGCCGTCTCGCGTACGGCGGACACAAGCAATCCGCGAACCCCCTCCCTACGCTCATCGGGCAATGAGGAAATATGTTCTAAGTTTTAGATCCTTCGCTTGACATAGTTAGACTATCAGCCTAAACCATGGGGAATCGATATGCCCCGGCCACAATCCGCGGATGGTGTCCGGGATAACTCACGGCGGAGTGATCCACAACCTTCAAGTAGGGGGCACGATCAATCCGCCCCGACTGTCTGCGGCAATTTGTGCCGGCGGGCTTTTGTTCTTCGGGGCGCGCCCTCCGCGAGATCCATTGCGCGGACTCCATCCCCTCGTCCATCCACGCTCAGCGCAAGGAGCAGAACATGATCGCTAACACCGCGAACGAGTACGAACCCCAACTGAAGAGCCGCCTCGATGAGGTCGAACAGCGGATTTCGGCGCGCGGCGGCGTGGGAACGCTGAACGAACCCCCGGAGATGGTGACACTCCACGAGATCTGGGATGGCGGCGACACCCCCTGGGGCATCGTGGGTGAATTCGCGCGGGACCAGGTGGTCGGGCTCACGCAGGAGGACTTCGCCCGGGGCACGATCCGCGTGCTGGTACCGTGCAAGCTGGTGCTGTGCGAGTCCATCCGGTTCAACCCCAACGCACCCGCTCCGTGCGCCGACGGCAGCGTCGATCGCGCGCGCACCGAAGACTGGTTTCCGAAACCGGACCAGGAGGCCTATTTCGCGAGTGGCGTCGCGCCGCACCCCGGAACGGCAGGGCTGGTCGGCGCCCCCCCCACACTCGCCTACAGGCTTGGCTTCTTTGCCGCGATCACGGTGGAGCACGGCGAGGGCACCATCATCGACCTGAACGGGTTCACGCTGTCCTGCCATTCCCATTTTGCATTGCAGCAGCGGTTCCACGCCCTCATCGAACTGGCCAATCAGCCCTTCATCCCGGACCAGGGCCCTGCGAATTTCGGCCCGGAACTCCGGCCGGCGGGTCACGTTTGGGTTCGTAACGGTCAACTCGGCCGCTCTTCGCATCATGGCATTCACGGCAACGGCATGCACGACGTGCTGATCTCGGATGTGACCTTCAGGGACTTCGAGGTCGCCGCGATCTCGCTCAACGGCGGACGGCGAATCGTGATCCAGGACTGCCAGATCGAGGGCACTGCAACCGGGATCCCGGTACTCGGCACCTACAGCACCGGTCGGTTTGTACGGCTGATCGGGCGCCAGCGGCTGGCGCGTGCCGATGACTGGCTCGAGAGCGAGGAATCGGGTGGAAGCCCGGGGAGAGCCGCGGTGCAGGCGGCGCACGCCGTATTGAAATCGACGCTGCAGGGCCTGGATACCGCGATGGACGACATGTTCGATTACGCCGCAGGCAAGCCCGGCGTGACGCCACCCGCAATCTTCCACAATGTCTCGGGCCTGGCGGACGCCAACCCCTACGGGATCGCCATCCATGCACGCGGCGTGCTGGTGAATGCCTTCCTCTGCAACGGCCCTGCATTCGGTCAGGTGGGGGACGCAGCACGCGCCTACGAATGCACGGATGTGACCATCCGCCGCACCAACATCGCAAACATACGCGGGGCGGTCCGTGAGGTCCTGGCGCTCGCAGAGCAGCCCGAGGGGGATGATGACCCTCATCACGGTGCCCCGATCGCCGATGCTGCCGGGTCGCTCTTCCGGTTCTTTGGTCTGCGCTCCGCGATCAAGGTCAGCGATGACCAGCCGGCGGAAATGGACGAAGCCGGCAGAGCGAAGCTGACCCCGCTGGGCGCGGCCCAGATTGCGCTGGCCGACCTCGAGCACAAGATGGTGGAAGCCGGCGCGCTCGCCCGCAGCCTACAGGCCGCGAAGATTCCCCCGGCGATCGTCGCCTGGGCCTCCAGCGGGCAGATGAGGATCGGTCCGGTGCCCAAGCGCCCGAACCTGTATCGCATCGTCGACCAGAACAAGACGCGTTTCAGCCTGCAGGCCAACGGGGACTCGATGTTCCACGTGAACAAGGGGGCCGTGGGCCTGTTCCTGCAGGCGGTGGACGGCTTGAAGGTCGACCGGGTGGTTGTGGCGGGTGTGCGCAACAGCGGGTATCCGGGATCCGACCTGCCGGGCCCCTACTCCGGGCCGGGTGACGGCGGCCACACGGCCCAGGGGCGGCAGCTGGGTTACGGCGGTGCCGACGCCCGCGCGGTGCATGTGGGGGCGTGCTCGCACGTCGTGATGCGTCACGTCTCGGCCTCGGCGCTTGCCAGTGACTTCGGATCCGCCCACGCCATCAGCATCGCGGGCGGGTCCGTCGGCGTTGATGCGGAAGACCTCGTGCTCGGCGATGTGACGGCTGGCCAGGGCTTCGCAAACAGCGGCCAGCCGATCCCGGGTGCGCGGTTGCCCAACTGCGCACCCGAGGCCATTGGCCTCTTCGTCGACCGCTTCAGCCTGAACGTCCGGACCTCCGGCATCCACCAGCTCGGCGTGATTGAGTCTGCATGGATCGACGGCGTGCGCGTGGCCCGCATCGAGTCCCCCCAGTCCTGACTTCCAGGGACATGAACCCCGGGGTAATGAACCCCGGGGTTGTTTCCTGCCGTTGCTTTGGAACTGCCGTGTTCCGGCAGGCCGGAAGGCCTGATCTCGGCTCCGTACAACTCGAGCGCGCCATATCTGCAACTCAGCCGGCCGTCGCAGGTCCATACGCGGGTAGATGGTTGTCCCGACGCACGTTTGCGACCCCGGAGATTCAGATGCGCAAGCAGGCCCTCACCCTCATCCTCCCGATCCTTGCCGCGGTCGCGATCCCCGCCTCCGCCGAGCCCGTCGATCGGGACGTGCCGCCCCTGCTCGACATCGAGCTCTTCTTCGCGGATCCGCAGTACAGCGCGGCGCGTGTCTCCCCCGATGGCGAGACCGTGGCCTTTCG
>PWGH01000039.1 GCA_003555285.1 Thioalkalivibrio sp. | reverse complement strand
CGGCGCGCAGCGGCGGTGCAGGACGCCAGCTTGCTGGCGCCCCGCAGGGGTGAGTCGCGCGGCGGCGAATCGATCCCTCTCTCTCCGCCAGACACAGAAAAGGGGCCTTCAGGCCCCTTTTCTGTGTCTGATGAAGCGTGGTTCGAACCCTCGATATAAGAGCGTTGGTTCGACTGCGCCGGCGCGCGTCCATCAGATCGCCGATCCTTTGTTGATCATTTGTTTGGTGCGCCCGGCGGCGTGCGGTGGGGTTTGCTACACTCGTCGAACACGTTTGGCGGTGAAGACAGGTTCATGCAGATGCAACCGATCCTGGGGAACTCCCCCGAGCTGCAGGCGGTGTTGCGCGCGGCCCAGTTGGTCTCCAAGGCGGATTGTCCCGTATTGATTCTCGGTGAGAGTGGGACCGGCAAGGAGGGTCTCGCGCGCAGCTTGCACCAGCTCAGTCCGCGCGCCTCCGGCCCCTTCATCCCCGTGAACTGTGGTGCACTGCCTTCCGAGTTGGCCGAATCCGAGTTATTCGGTCACCGGCGGGGCGCCTTCACCGGCGCGGATCGTGACCACCCCGGTTTTGTCGGTGCCGCGGAGGGGGGCACCCTGTTCCTCGACGAGATTGGTGACCTGCCGCTGTCGCTGCAGCCGAAACTGCTGCGCTTTCTGGAGCGGGGCGAACGCCAGCCGCTGGGTGAGCCCCGAGCGCGTGCCGTCAATGTACGGGTGCTGGCGGCAACCCATCGGGATTTGCACGCGGCGTCTGACCAGGGGCTTTTCCGCCGTGATCTCTTCTACCGCCTGCACGTGGTGCCGTTGGAGCTGCCCCCGCTGCGCCTGCGCGGAAACGATGTGCTGCTGTTGGCCGATCACTTCCTGGCCGAACTGGCAAGCACGCATGGCCAAGCGCCGCCGCGATTGACCCGACCGGCCCGGCGCGCACTGCTGGCTTACTGCTGGCCCGGCAATGTCCGCGAACTGCGACACCTGTGCGAGCGACTCGTCTTGCTGCTCCCGGGGCAGTTGCTGGGCCCGGAGAATCTGGGCCTGGCGGCGCGTACCCCGCGCCACCCGGCCGCGGGTACCGGCCTGCTGCAGCTACCGGCCGAGGGCCTCGAATTCGAAGCCCTGGAGCACGATCTCCTGCGTCAGGCCATGGCGCAGGCCAGGGGCTGCAAGGCCCGGGCAGCCCGGCTGCTGGGGTTGAGCCGCAATACCCTGTTGTACCGGTTGAAGAAGCACGCCATCGACGGGTAACGGATTGGCGATCGGCGTTACAGCGATCCCCGACAGCGTCAGCGCAGGCGTCCGGCATCCAGATCGCCGAGCAATTCCCGAGACACCTCGTCGAAGCGCAGGATTCGCGCGCCCTGGTGGTCTGCCTTGAACTCGTCGGCATCCTCAGCCGTGGCGAGCGGCACCAGTTCGTGCCCCATCGGACCCAAGACCGCCGAGCCCACCACGTACCACGCCGAATGCGCGTCGATCCGGGTCAGGCCGTAGTACTCGGTCACACCGATCGCGACCATTTCCCCCGGTTCCCGGCCCGGCGCATAACGCGAAAGATCGAACAGGTACTTGAACAGATCCTTGGCCCCGTCGAAGTGATCCGCGTGCCCGTCCGCGTACTGCACGGTGGCGATCCATGCCGGATAGCGGGCTACGAGCATGCCGCAGACGGGGCAGGCATCACGGGCCCGGGGGTCGGCGATCTCGTAAGAATCCCCCCCGTGGGCATTTCCAGCCAGCACGAGCGCCAGCAGCAAGAGCACTGGGAGCAAGAGCACGGGCAGTACGTTGCTCCCCTTCATCGTTCCTCTCCCCTGCGGTTTCGGTTTGAAGGGCCTCGCGGGGTCACCGGTGTTCCCCCCGCTGCAGCCGCGCCCGGCGTTCCGCACGCCGGTGGCGGATCATCTGGGTATCGCGCGCCATGTCCATATAGGCCGCAGTGAGGGCCTGGTCAAAATCGGCGATGTCGCCGCCGTGGACCGCCCTTGCGGACTCGGCACCGGAGCGCGAGGCGAACGCCATCTTGCTGCGTGCCGACATCGTGCCGGGCAGGGTGCTGCCGATCAGGTAGTGCGCGGCGTCGACGTTCACCAACGGACGCACCGGGTTTTCACTGCCGAAATCGGCCCCGTAGATGGCCTTCGGTCCGCGATCGATGTTCAGGCTGAGGCTGATCGCCGCGCAGTGCAGCGAGCAGGTTGCATCCACCCGGTCGTCGTCATACTGGATCAGGTGACGGCTGTGATGCCATTGCCGGCGGTCCATGCCGCAGTAGGGGCAGCGCGGGTAGTTCTCGAGCTCGTGGTGAAGCGGCTCCGGGTCCGGCGCCGTCTTCGGAACGAATTGCTGCGGGGTACCGTCCGTTTTGCACCCGGTCTCGTCCATTGCCACTGCTTTCCCCGCAGTGCCCAGCAATCCCGCGGCCACTGTGGCCTTCAACCATTCTCGTCGATTCATCGTTTGCTCCTGTTGGTCCGGTCGTTCAGGTACGGGCGAGCCCCTGCATCACCTGGAAGTAGCTGAAGCCCTGGTACAGCGTGCCGATGCCCAGCGCGATCACGCACAGCGCGGCAAGTCGCATCAGGCGTGCGCGTGCGATGCAGCCCAGGCGCCCGATCACGTAGCTCAATGTCAGCATCGAGGGCAGCGTGCCCAGGCCGAAGGCGAGCATCAGTGCAGCCCCCGGCAGTGCACCGCCGGCGGTCGTGGCCTGCACGGCCACCGCCAGCGTCAGCGAACAGGGCATGAAGCCGTTCACCGTTCCGCCGATCCAGGCGCCACTCAGCCGACCGCGCCGGTCGGCGGTGTGCAGCGCGTAGTTCAGCAGTCCCGAGGGCAGCACCGTGATGCCGAGGCGGCGCAGTGGGCCGAATCCGAGGATGTCCAGGCCGAGCAGGATTACTATTACCCCGGCGACGATCATCAGCACGCCCTGGGCGAGGCCCAGCGAGCCGGCGGCGATCAGCAGCCCGGCCGCACCCGCCGCCGCGCCGGCCGCCACGTACACCGACACCCTGGCGCCGTGATAGACGGCATAAGTCGCCGGGTTCTTCGAATGGCGACCCATCTTCAGGAAGAACGCCGAGACCAGCCCCCCGCACATCCCCACGCAATGCCCGCTGCCGAGCAGCCCGGCCAGGAAGGCAATCACCCACGTGTATTCGGGCTGCATCATCGGTCTCGGCGGTCCGGGGCTGCGGTTCGGGCTTCGGGGCAGGGCGAAGCCGGGGGCAGCGGTCCCGGACACGCTCGAGCCGTCCAAGGGCGCTTGAAGTCGGCCATCCATGGCCTCCTACAGTCCGGGACCGCTGCCCCCGG
>PWGH01000040.1 GCA_003555285.1 Thioalkalivibrio sp. | reverse complement strand
GACGATCTTGCCGCGCAGTTGGACCTTGCCGGCTTCCATCGGCCCGCCGGAGACAAAGACCGCCGGGATGTTCAGCCGCATCGCGGCCATCAGCATCCCCGGCGTGATCTTGTCGCAGTTGGAGATGCAGACCATCGCATCGGCACAGTGGGCGTTCACCATGTATTCGACGCTGTCGGCGATGATCTCGCGCGAGGGCAGCGAGTAGAGCATCCCCGCATGCCCCATCGCGATGCCGTCATCGACCGCAATGGTGTTGAATTCCTTGGCCACGCCGCCGGCGGCCTCGATCTCGCGCGCGACCAGCTGGCCCAGGTCCTTCAGGTGCACGTGCCCGGGAACGAACTGGGTGAAGGAGTTCACCACCGCAATGATCGGCTTGTCGAAGTCGCCGTCCTTCATGCCGGTGGCGCGCCACAGCGCGCGGGCGCCGGCCATGTTGCGGCCGTGGGTGGTGGTCCGGGAGCGATACTGGGGCATGCGAATGGCCTTGAACATTTGTCGGGATGTGAAATCATACAAGCACTTTCCCATTGTGGCGAAACACCGGAGATCCGATGCGTATCGAAGTCGAAAACATCAAGTGCGGCGGTTGTGCCGCGAGCATCCGCAAGGGCCTGGAAGCCCTAGACGGCGTCGAGGGCGTCGAGATCGATATCGAGGCCGGCGCGGTCGAAGCGCAGGCAGACGAGGCCCGGCGCCCGGAGATCGCGCGCAAGCTGGCCTCGATGGGCTATCCGGAGACCGGTTCGGTCCAGGGCCTGAAGTCCGCCGGCGCCAAGGCCAAGTCTTTCGTCAGCTGCGCCGTCGGGCGCATGGACAAGAACGGATGACGCAGCTTCAGCGGGGAGACGTCGCCGGCCCGGGCGCCCGGGGGACGCAACCCCGGTCGGGTACCCGATGCCGATGGGACCGGCGCTCGGGGGTTGGGCCCACCCGCCCCATGGCGCGCCCGATGGCCGGCCTGATCGTCAGCCTGGTCGTCGCCCTGCTCTGGGTCTCGGCAGCCGCAGCCCCGTTGGAACTTCCGATCCGGGAACTGAACCTGGCCGGTCAAACCCTGCAGGTGGAGATTGCCCATACCCCGGCCACGATGAGCCAGGGCCTGATGCATCGCGACCACCTGCCCGAGGATCAGGGCATGCTGTTTCTCTGGCCTCGCGATCAGGTCGTCGGCATGTGGATGAAGAACACGCGCATTCCGCTCTCGGTCGCCTTCATCGATCGCGAATACCGCATCCTCAACATCGCCGACATGCAACCGCACTCGCTGCAGACGCACCCCTCGGCCGGGCCGGCGCGCTATGCGCTGGAGGTGAATCAGGGCTGGTTTGCCCGCAACGGGATCGAGGCCGGAGCCCGTATTGACGACCTCGAGCGCCTGCTGGAGGACCTGACGAAGCCGACTGACTGATCGCCCGCACCGGACACACCGGGGAGACCAGGATTCCACACCAGGCTCCGATTCCTGCCACCCCGCCCGCGCGATTCAACAGGCCGCCCGGTGCCGGCTCCCGCGGGAAAAGGCCCCCTTGGGATCGGACCCGATCGACTGAGTACCGACGGCAGGACGCGGTGCAGACTTCCCTGTACGCTGGCTTACCGTAGAACCGCCATCGTCTGCTTGCCGGCCGATGGCCTTGTCAACGATTGCCTGAACCATCCCCGAGCCGGACCGCCGCATGCCCTTTCCCTTGCCCTTCCTGCCGCACCTCGTCCTCATTCTGTTCTTGTTATTACCGGGCGCCGGAGACGGATTCGCCCAGGAACGCGACGACGATGCCGCGACCCCTTCGACGGTCACTACCCAGCAGCTGCTGGATCTGCGCTCGACCCTCGACGAGCGCCGTGACCGGCTGATCCCTCTGCTGGCCGCCATCGATGCGACCCCGGCGGAAAACTGGCTGGCCGTCACCCCGATGGAGCGCCTCGCCGAACGCGCCGAGGCCAGCCTGGAGGAACCGGCCGAACTCAGCCTGTGGCAAGGCGCACTCGAACATGAGCAGGCGGGCGCGGAGCGGCTGCGCGGCGCGCTCGACCGGGTTGCGCTGGCACGGACCGTCGAGGAGCGTCTGGACACGGTCCGACAGCGGATCACCGAGATCCTCGAGACCCGGTCGTCGCCCTCGCCGGTCGACGAAGGCCGCAGCCTGTCCCGGATCGAGGAGGACATGGCGACCCTGGAACGCCAGCGCACCCAGGCGGCCCTGGAACAGGAACAGAAACGTCAGATCCTCGAGCGCCTCGAAGGTCAGGCGCGCACCCAGGACGAGACCCTCGAGCGGCTGCGCCAGGAACGTACCACCGATCCGGAACCCCTGCCCTGGGGTCCTCTGCAGGAGATCCGTCTGGCCGAAGCCCTGGAGGCGTGGGAGCAGGCGCGGGAGCGGCGTGCCGACGCCCGCATCCTGGCCGCCCAGCTGGATGCACAAACCCTGCAACCCCGCATCGAGATCCTTCGCCTGGAACTGCGGGGGCTGGACGCCGAAACCCTGTGGCTCGGTCAACAGCTGCGGCACCTGGGCGCCGAGCTCGCAGAGCGTTCCGGCGAAGAGTTGCGCGGCCTGCGCGCCGACCTTCGACGCCTGACCGAGCGCGAGCCGGAGGCTGCGGACCGCTTTGCCGTGCAGATCAATTCGGCCCTGCAGCGCATCGACCGCATCGCACTGACCCAGGCCCGGATCCGTGACCTGCAGGTGCAGCGCGAGGCCCACGCCCAGATCGAGCACGACCTGACCCAGACGCTGGCCAGCATCCAGGAGCGGCTCGAAATCGGCGGGCTGACCGACGTCCTCGGCGGGCTGCTGATGGAGGAGCAGCGACGCCTGCGCCGACTGCTGGACCTGCGCTTCGTGCTGCGCGACCTGGAACGGGAACTGGCGCAATCCAGGCTGCGGGACATCACCGTGCGCGACGAACTGCGCAGCCTTCCGCCCGCCCTGCCGGCCAGTGCCGACGATCGCGCCCGGGCCGAGTTCGATCGCCTGCACCGGGAGGTGATCCAGACCCAGCTGCAGGCCGAGGAACAACTGACCGATCAGTTGCGCCAGACCGAGGTTCGCCTGCGCACCGTGGTTCTGCAGGTGGAGCAGCTCGGCCAGATCCTGCAGGAGTCGCTGCTCTGGTGGCCCAGCCACGCCCCGGTCGACCTAAACTGGGCCGGCCGGATTCCACTGGCCGTGTTGGCCCTGGTGGATCCAAGCTCCTGGCAGGAGATTCGGCTCGCGCTGCTCGAGGTGACCGTGGGGACCCCGGTGAGTACCCTGCTGACCGTGCTGATCGTGGTGCTGCTGCTGCTGTGGGGACGCGAGGCCCCGGCGCACTTGGCCCAACTGGCCGAGAAGACCAGCCACCGCTACTCCGATCGGATCGGCCTCACCTTCCAGGCGATGGCCTGGAGCCTGCTGCGGGTGGTCCCCGTGCCGCTGTTGCTGGCCGCCACCGGACTGCGCCTCGAAGGCATCCCCGACATCGGACCCGGGGTCGAGATCCTGGCGCTGGTGCTCTTCGCCGTCGCCGTGTGGTGGCTGGTGGGTCACCTCTTCCTGCTGTTCACCAGCAAGAACGGCGTGGGCATGGCCCATTTCGACTGGAATCCACTAATCGTGCGGCGGCTGCGCCGGCACCTGGCCTGGTACCTGCCGGCCCTGCTCCTGCTGATCGTCTTCCTGGCGCTGAGCTTCGGACACCCCAGCGATCTGGTCTCGGATGTCTTCGGCCGCGGCGCCTTGCTGATCATCAGTTTCCTGACCGGCCTGTTCGCCTGGCGCATGCTGGCGCCGCGCAAGGAGGCCGAGGCGACCGCGCACCAGGAACGGCGCCGCCGCCTGGTTCGCATCACCCTCACCGCCCTGGCCCTGACCTTGATCGGACTGACGCTGGGCGGTTACCTGCTGACCGTCGCGACCCTGCTCGGACGGACCATCAACACCGTGGTGGTCGTGGCCACCGTCTGGCTGGGCTACAGCCTGGCCGCACGCGCACTGGTTCTCAGCGAGACCCGGCTGGTCCTGCGCCGCATGCGCGAGCAGCGGGCGCGCAATGCGGCGATGGAGGCCGGGGCCACGGTCGGCGAGGGCGCGGTGCTCGACCTGCCCGAGCAGCATGTCAGTGTGGAGAACATCAATCAGCAGACCCGCACCTTGCTGAAGGTGACCTCCGGAGCGGCACTGATCCTCGCCCTGCTGTGGGTCTGGGCGGACATCCTGCCGGCGCTGAACTGGCTCGATGGCGTGACCCTCTGGTCGCGCACCATCGCCGTCGGCGATACCGAGCTCCTCAGTCGGGTGAGCCTGCAGGACTTCCTGCTCGCGATCTTCCTGGGGGTGCTGTTCACCCTCGCGTCGCGCAACCTGCCGGGTCTGGTCGAGATTCTGCTCTCGCGCAGCACCGCGATGGACGCCGCCGGGCGCTACACGGTCACCACGCTGCTGCGCTATGTGCTCGCGGTGGTTGCGGTGATCAGCGTGTTCTCCCTGCTCGGCCTGCGCTGGAGCGAACTGCAGTGGATGGTCGCGGCGCTGACGCTGGGCCTGGGCTTCGGCCTGCAGGAGGTGGTGGCGAACTTCGTCTCCGGCATCATCATGCTGTTCGAGCGTCCGGTGCGGGTCGGCGACACCATCACCATCGGCGAATTCAGCGGCACCGTGGCCCGGATCCGCACCCGGGCCACCACCATTGTCGACTGGGACAACCGCGAGATCGTGATCCCGAACAAGAATTTCATCACCGAGCGGCTGATCAACTGGACCCTGTCCGACACCATGACCCGAATCGTGATCCCGATCGGCGTCAGTTACGACGCCGATATCGACGAGGTGATGAGCAGCCTGCGCAGCATCGCCGAGGCCAGCCCGCTGGTGCTGAAGGACCCGCCGCCGAATGTGCTGTTCGTGAAATTTGGCGATAGTGCCCTGAGCTTCGAGCTGCGCATCTATGTCGATCAGATGAAGGATCGCATGACCACCATCAGCGAATTGCACCAGAGCATCATCCGGGAGTTTCGCAAGAAGAAGATCGAGATCGCCTATCCGCAGATGGACCTGCACATCCGCGACATGGCCCGCAGCACCCGCCCCGGCGCGGGCGATCCCCCAAGCTTGGTTAACGCGGGCCTGGGCAACGCAGGTTTGGGCACTTCAGGGCCGATCGACCCGCGCCCGGCCACCTGAGGCGACCGTGGTTTCAGCGCATCGGTGGCCGGGGCATCGGTTTCTGGGCATCGGTGGCCAGGGGACCCGGGAAGCCGTGAAGCCGTAACCGGAGCTGCCGATCGGCTACCGGATCTCGTCCCCAGAGGTCGCGCGGATCCGCGCACCGGGGGTACGGGCGATGACCACCGCCCCGATCGCGACGGCGAACCACAACGTCGTCATGCGAATCAGGATGGTCGCGGCAATCGCCTCGGGGGCCGCCACCCCGTGCCAGATCAGCAACGCGACCATCACCCCTTCGGTACTGCCGAGCCCGCCCGGGGTGAAGCTCAGCGCCCCCGCGAGCATCGATACGGCAAAGACGAAGACGGCAAAGGTCAGCGGCACGTCCAGCCCCATCCAGTACAGGATCAGGAAAAAGGCGAAGGCCTCGGCCCACCAGCCGATCAGGCTCAGGCCGGTCGCAGCGAGCAGAACCCCCGGCGTGTGGCAGCGCTGAGCCTGTAAAATGACCTCGAACAGCGACGCGAGGTGGCGACCGAAGCGGGAAGGCCCGGCCGTCTTCGCGCGTAACCGCAGCAGCCAGCTTCGCTGCGACAGGGTGACCAACGCCAACGCGGCGAGCACGGCCCCCAGCAGCATCAGCGGCTGCGCCTGCGGATACACGGTCAGGCCGAACAGCGTCAGCAGCACGATCGCCAGCAGATCGGACAGGCGCTCGCTGAAGAAGGCGGCGAAGCTGTCGACATATGGGACTTGGTGGGGCTTGAGCAGCACCCCCCGGATGGCCTCGCCGGCCTTCCCTGGCGTGGTGGTCAGGGCAAATCCGGAGACATAGATGCGCAGGCTGGTCGTCCAGCGCAGCGCATGGCCGAGCCGGCGCAGGTAGAGCTGCCAGCGGGCAAAGCGCAGGCCGTAATTGACCAGCGACAGCGCCAGGGCACCGAGCACCCCGGCCAGCCCCACCTGAACGATCGCGTCCCCGACCTCGGTCCAACCGCCGAGCAGCGAGAAGGCCAGGTAGCCGACGGCCGATAAGGCGATCGAGTACACCAGCGCCCGGTAACGCCAACCGGAGAGCAACCGCACCGGCACCGGCGGCGTCAAGGCCCGCGGGCCCCGACACGGCTCACAGCTTCAACCGCTTGAACGCCACCCCGGGGATCGCACGGATCAGGGTCATGATCAAAAACCAGAAGGCAGGCACATACAACACGTCGCGCTTGCGCCGCACACCGCGTACGATGCGAGCGGCGACCTGCTCGGGCGTGGCCACCAGCCGTCGGGGCAGGTCCAGGGCCTCGGTCATCGGCGTATCGACAAAACCGGGGCGGATGTCGATCACCTGCACGCCGGTCTGGAACAGCCGTGCCCGAAGCCCCTCGCAGAAGGTCGACACCGCCGCCTTGGCGCTCCCGTACAGGTAGTTGGACGGCCGGCCCCGATCGCCGGCCACCGAGGTGATCACGGCCAGCGTGCCCTGCATCTGGCCCTCCATGTGCCGGGCGATCAGCGTCAGCAGCGCGATTACCGAGGTGGCGTTGATCGCGAACTGCTCCAGCGCGACGCTCGGGTTGCGTTCGCAGGCCGCCTGGTCCGGCAGGCTGCCGTAGGCGATCAGGACCACGTCGAAATGGCCTAGGGCCTGCAACGCCGACGCCAACAACGCCGGATGGGTCGCGACATCGGCCACCTCGCAGGTCTGGGTGGTGACGGCCCGGGCCCCTCGGGCCTGCAGGTCGGCCGCGGTCTGATCGAGCCGCTTGGCATCACGGCCCACCAGGAAGAACGAAGGGCGCTCGGTCGGGTGCCCCGCGGCCGCCTGCAGCCACTCCCGCGCACAGGCCCGCGCAATCGCCGAGGTGGCGCCGATGATCAGATAGCGCTTCATCGGGTCACCCGCCGCCAGAACCGGGACTGCAGAGCCGGATCGCGCAGGGCCTCCAGCCGCTCCCACTCCGGGTAGCCCTGGCGGAAATCCGCCGGGCTCATGTGCGCATCCTTCGCCGGGAACAGCCGTCCGTTCGCCTCGCGCACGATGGCGTCCAGGCGCCGGAACAGGCCTTCCTCCAAGCCCCGCTGATTGGGAAAATCCAGGGCCAGCGTGACCCCGGGGCGTGGAAAGGACAACAACCCCGGCGACACCGCATCGCCAAAGCGCTTGAGCACCGCGAGAAAGGAACCCGCTCCCGTGACGGCGATGGCCTGCAACAAGGCGCTCATCACGGCCTCGGCATCGTCCCAGGGAATCACGCACTGGTATTGCTGGAAGCCGCGCCGGCCGTAGATGCGATTCCAGTGCAGGATACCGTCCAGGGGATAAAAGAACGGCGCGTAGCCCCCCGGCTTCAAGGTGCGGCGCTCGGGCGCCTTGCGCCAGTAGGCCTCGTTGAACACGCGCAGCGACAGACGATTGAACAGGGAGACCGGCGGGCCGACCGGCACGCTCAAGGCGCGGCTGGTTTCGACCTGCAATCCGCCCCGGGTGGCGAAGTCGCCGGCCATGTAGACGCCGCGGCCGGTCGCCGCGCCCTTGGCCACGCAATCGATCCAGGCGACGCTGAATTCGTGCACCCGGTCCAGTTCCTCCGACAGCGCAAAGAACTCCGCGAGGCTCCCGAAACGCTGGGTCACCTGATCGATCCGGCTGGAACGAATCCGTTCCAGCCGGATCTCGGCCCACTCGATGATCCCGGTCAGTCCCAGGCCGCCGATCGTTGCCGCGTAGAGTTCCGGGTGTTCCTGTGCCGAACACACGAGGGCGCCTTCCCCGGAGCGCAGCAGCCCGAAGCGCTCGACGTGACACCCGAAGGTACCCTTGCGGTGATGATTCTTGCCGTGGACGTCGTTGGCGATCGCGCCGCCGAGGGTCGCGAAGCGGGTGCCCGGTGTCACCCGCAGGAACCAGCCGTGAGGTACGCACAGGCTCAGAATCTCGGCCAGCGTCACGCCCGCCTCGGCTTGCAGCAGGCCGCGCTCCCAATCCACGGCAATGAACCGGTCGAGCCGGCGCATCGACAACACCTGGTCGCTCGCGGCCAGACAGCTGTCGCCATAACTCCGCCCGTTGCCGAAGGCGAGCGTGGTCTTGTGCAACGTGCGCAGGCGGGTGAAGCGCTCGGGGAGTTCCGAACGCCAAGGCACGCCATGCGGGGTCTGCGGAAAGTGGGGGTAGCGCCCCCAGGAAAGCAACGTCGTCTTCATGTGGCCATCCAGAACACCAGTGCCAGCAGGAATCCCACGATCAGGCTCGAGGGATCGCGGATCGCGAACAGCAGAGGATCCTCGTTCATCTGTCCGCGGTGGGTCAGCATCCAGGCTCGACTCACCCAGAACAGCAGCAGGGGGCAGGCCAACCAGATCAGTTGTGGGTGCGTGTACAGCGCCTGCGTCTTGTCCTCCTGGATATACAACGCAAGCACCAGGACCGACAGGTAACCGGATGCGGTGCCCAGCGGTGCGAGCATGTCCAGATCACTCGGGGTATAGCCGCGACCCGGCGTCATCCCGGTGCGACCGCGATCCGCCGCCGAGCGCAACTCCGCGTAGCGCTTGAGCAGCGCCAGGCTCAGAAACATGAACATCGAGAAGCCCAGGATCCAGAAGGTCAGCGGCAGACCGAAGACCGCGGCACCCGCCAGGACCCGCATCGTGTAGAGCGCCGCCAACACGATCACGTCCACCATCATCTGCCGCTTGAGGCTCAGCGAATAGGCCAGCGTCAGCAGGTAATACATCCCCAGGACGAGCGTGAAGGTCCAGGGCAGGAACCAGACCGCGCCCCCAAAGGCCAACAACAACAACAGGGGCACCGCCACCAGGCCCTGCTTGATGGATAAGCGGCCGGCGGCAAAGGGGCGATGGCGTTTGACCGGGTGTTGCCGGTCCTCGGGCAGATCCAACAGGTCGTTCAATAGGTAGACGCTGGAAGCGCACAGGCTGAAGAACAGGAAGGCGAGCACGCCCTGGCCGAGCAGAAGCGGATCGGTGGCCTGATGCGCGGCCAGCAGGGGAATGAAGATCAGCAGGTTCTTCAACCACTGATGCAGGCGCAGGGCCTTCAGCCACTCCCGGTGGCGGGTGCCGGATCCGGGAAGGATTTCGACCGCCCGCGCCAACCGCGCCGCCCGTCGCGCCACGCCGGATTCCGGATTGGCGAGGTAGCCCCGACGCGCCGCGGCCAGGATCGGCAGGTCATCGTGCGCGTTCCCAATGTAATCGAAGCCCTGTTCGCCAAAGCGCGCCACGAGCGCCTCTCGCTTGCGCTGCGCCGAAAGATTGCACGCCCCATCGCTTGCGATGATCTCGTCGAACAGACCCAGGTGCGCACCCACCTGGTGTGCGAAGCGTTCGTTGCTGGCGGTGGCGAGGACCGTGCGACGCCCGGCCTGTCGGGCCGCCTGGATCCGCGCGATGACCTCCGGGGCATAGGGCAGGCGGGTGACGTCGATGTCGTTGTTCCAGGCCAGACGTGCCTTCAGCTGGGCCTTGCCTCTGGCGAGCCAGATCCAGGGTTCCCAGAACCGATGGGGTTGCGCGCGCAGGAATTGCAGACCCGACTCAATCAGGAGATCAGAACGCAGCAGGGTGCCATCCAGATCCACCACCAGTGCCGGTTCGCATGCGACCGCGGGCGTGATCGCTTCGGCAGGATTCGGTGTTGCCATTTCATTCCACCTCAGAACTTCACTCCACCTCGGACCGAGGGCGATCTCCCAGGCGGGACGCCGGATCGGGCGCTCCGGTCAGGACCGATCCGCCCGAACTCAATGAACTCGGATTCGATGCACCCGCGTTCGACCCGCCGACCGACGCTGCGGCCGGGTTGCGGCGTGCGGTATCCAGGCGCCGGATGAAGTCCTCCATCAGGGTCCGGTACAGGGCCTCGCCGAGAACCTTGTCCTCGACTCCGGCATCGAGGTTGGGATTGTCGTTGACTTCGATCACCATCACCCCGCGTTCGGTGAGCTTCAGGTCGACGCCATAGAGCCCGTCGCCAATCAGGTTCGCGGCCTTCACCGCCGTACGCACCACGGACGCCGGGGCCGCATCGATGGCCACGGTGCGAAAACCGCCATGGCGCGGCCCGCCCTTGGCCCCGTGGTCGACGATCTGCCAGTGCTTGCGGGACATCAGGTACTGGGAGGCATACAGCGGCTTCTTGTTCAGCACGCCGATCCGCCAATCGAACTCGGTGTACACGAACTCCTGGGCCAGGATCAGATCGCTCTCCTTCAGCAGCTTCTTGGCGATGGATTCCAGTTCCGCGCGCGTGGTGGCCTTGAACACCCCACGCGAAAAGCTGCCGTCCGGAATCTTCAACACCACCGGGTACCCGATCCACTCCTCGGCACGCAGCACGGTGTCGCGGTTCAGGATCACGGTCTTCGGGGTCGGCACCTTCTGTGCAGCGAGGCGTTCGGCCAGGTAGATCTTGTTGGTACAGCGCAGAATCGAACTCGGGTCGTCGATCACCACCATGCCCTCGACCTCGGCCTTGCGCGCGAAGCGGTAGGTGTAGTGGTCGATGCGCGTGGTTTCCCGGATGAACAGCGCGTCGAACTCGCCCAGGCGCCCGAAATCCCGCGCCTGGATCAATTCCACGTCCATCCCCAGCGCACGGCCGGCCCGGATGAAGCGGTTCAGCGCGGCCGGGCTGGACGGTGCGAGCGATTCATCGGGATTGTGCAGGATCGCCAGGTCGTAGCGCGGGCTCTTGGCCCCCCGGGGGCGACGCCAGGGCTTCTTCAGGTAGCCGTCCAAGGCACTGAAAAAAGCCTCCTCCTGGGCCTCGGGCAAGGCGTTCAACGCGAAGGGCTTCAGCGCATGAATCTGCCACTGCCCCCCCTGCAGGCGGAACTCGACCCGAAACATCGGCGCTGGAAACAGGCTGAACAGCTGCGCCGCAATCTCCTGCATCTCCTTCGACGCGCACTGGCCGAAGAACACCATCAGTTCCAGGACGATCGGCTGCAGACCGGCACGGGCGCGCCCCAGCACGCGGGCCACCTTGCGGTCGAGGCCTTCGGTATCCAGGCTGTAGATGGCCTTGCGCGACAGGTCCTGCAGCGTGCGCACGCTCGGAATCACCCGATGCCCGCGGGCCTCCGCGAGCAGCGAGCCGTAATAGCCCTCGGACAGGTAACGCTGGCTGCGGCACAGGTTGATCACGCGCAGATTCGAAGGATAGACCTCGGTCGGGCCCTTCAGGTAATCGTCGATCGCGGCTACCGGCAGCCCCGGGAAATGCGCCTTCCAATCGGCCTTGCGCTCGATCAGCAACAGATGTTCAGACATCGGACACGGATCCCTCGGCGACGGGCGGCCCCACGATCACGGCGGCCTGCAGGCCGGCACGGCCATAGCGCGCCATGCGTTCGAAATCGCGGCGCGGGATCGGCATGTTCACGGAATCGAGGGCGCGCTCGCCCTCCTCGACATCAACCAACGGGTCGTGCACATAGATGAAACGATCATCGAAACCCGTCACCGTGACCCAGTGCGGGAAGCGCTCGGCATAGATGCGCACGCTGCTGATCAACACCACGGGCACACAGCCGGCATTGAAGCACGCCTCGAGCGCCGCGACATTCACCGGCCCCTGCACCATCGGCACCCGAAGCTGCTCGAGTTCCTCCACCATGTCCTCCTGCACCAGACGCATCACGCGTTTCTTGTCCTCACTGCGCACCGAATCGAAGAATGCCACATCGCTGTCGCGCAACCGCAGTTCCACCGCGTGACCCCGGCGCGCGGCAGCCAGCGCCAATCCATAGGGGCCGCAGCCGCCGTGCCCGGAGGCCATGAAGATGGTCGTGGCCTCGCGCCAGAGGCGCAGTTCCAGGCGCCGGTCGAGCTTCAAACCCGGATCGAGCGCCCGCATCGCCATCATCAACGCGGCGGGCCCGCAGGTGAAGTCCAGGGTCTGGGCATAGTAGGGGGCACGGACCAGCGCCGGGTCGGGACCCGGCGCCAGTGACTTCTGCAGGCGCAGCGCCCCCATGTGGTCCTCGTAGTAATCCTCGATGGTCCCGAACTCCCGGTAGCCCAGGCCCCGGAACAGGGCGAGGCTCGCGGTATTGTCCCGCCGCACCTCCAGGCGCAAGTCGGCACAGCCGTTCCCGCTGGCTGCGGCCTCGGCGGCACGCACCAGTTCCCGCCCCAGGCCCAGGCCCCGGGCCGCCGCGCTCACTGCAATCGAATACAGACGCGCCAGCGAGGTCCCCCGGCTGAACAGGATCATCACATAGCCGAGCAGGCCCGAATCGGACGGATCCGGAGCCACGAGGGTCTGCGCATGGCCCCGGGTCAGCAGGTAGCGAAATTGCCGACGCGAGATCCGATCGCTCTGAAAGTTCGCCGCCTCGAGCACCAGCAGATCGTCCAGGTCGTCCAACCGCGCCAGGCGGATCCCCAATGGCGCGAAGGCCCCGGCCGTCCCCGCCGCCCGGCCCACGGAGCCCGCCGGCGCCGCCGCCGGACGCTCCGGAACCAGGGACTCTGTTTTCACCATGGGCTTCTCATGCAAAGCGGGATACCAGGCCCAAGTCTATCCCATTCGACCGGCTCCGCCCGGAAACGCAGCGCGCCCGGGGCCATCCCCCCTACCGCACGCTGGACGATCGGGTTAGCTGATACTCTGTGGAGAATCGCCCCCCCCACCACGACCCTGAAGGAATCGGCGCAGATCCGATCCGCGCCCCTGCCCCACACCGAGAGCCCTCGTCATGATCATAAGGATTTCTGCTCAGCGGCCTTTTATTCGCCACCACCACCTTGGTCGCGGCCGATTACTCCGATGCCATGCGCAGCTATGAGCGCCAGGGCTACCGGCAGGCATTGTCGATGTTTGCGGATGCGAGGGGGGACTACAACCCGCGCCGCATCCGGATCGAGGGCTAAAGCGGGCCCGATCCGACCCACGGGCCGCGGGAGCGTCAACAACACGGGTCGCCGGCAAAACCGCTTGCGATTGAAAGAACCGGAGAAGCCATGCAAATTCAGGTGAATACCGATGACAACATCCACGGCCGCGAGGCATTGGCACGCCGGATCGAGGCGGACATCGGCGCCACCCTGGCGCGTTTCAGCGATCAGATCACGCGTGTCGAGGTCCACCTCAGCGATGAAAACAGCACTGCGAAGTCCGGCGGCGATGAAGGCGACAAGCGCTGCCTGGTGGAGGCGCGGCTCGCGGGGCGCCAGCCCGTTGCGGCCAGCCACCAGGCCGGAACGATCGACGAGGCTGTCAGCGGCGCGTCCGAGAAACTCAAGCGCCTGTTGGAAAGTCTGATGGGGAAGCTCCAGGAAAAACGTGGGCGGGCGTCGACCCGGCCGGGGCATGAGGACACGTGAGCCGCGCGCAACCCGGCATCCCCGCCCCGGAGGGGGGCACGGACCCTCCGCCTGGCCGAGTCGCCGCAGAGGACCCGTGATGCAACGCATCAAGATCCTTCATCGCACCTATTACAACTTTTCCGGCACCGTGCAACTCGCGCCGCACGCCCTGCGCCTGTTGCCGCGGGAAAGCCACGAGCTGCGCATCGAGTCCTCGAACCTGCAGATTACGCCCGTGGCGACCCTGCGCTGGCACCGCGACGTGGAGGACAACTCGGTGGCCATCGCCTCCTTCGATACCTCCGCCACCCAGCTCGCGATCGAGAGCGAGGTCATCATTCAGCACTATAACCAGGCCCCGATGGACTTCCTGGTCTCCGAACAGGCCGTGGACTACCCCTTCGCCTATCCCGTCGAGGACCAGGCGGTACTGTCGCCCTACATGCAGGCCAGTGAACCCACCCAGGGCCTGAGCCCGGGGAGCGATGTCCTGGGCGCATGGATCGGTGGCATCTGGCAAACGGGCACCCCGATCCAGACCTTTGCCTTGTTGCTGCAACTCAATCAATCCATCTGGCAGACGATCTCCTATCAACGGCGCGAAGAGCCCGGCGTGCAGACGGCCATGGAGACCCTGTCGCGCGGTACCGGCTCCTGCCGCGATGTCGCGAATCTGTTCATGGAGGCCGCCCGGCGCCTGGGCCTTGCCGCGCGTTTTGTCAGCGGATACCTGCACGCCCCACCCTCGGCGGTGGACTATGGCGCCACCCATGCCTGGGCCGAGGCGTACCTGCCCGGAGCGGGCTGGAAGGGCTTCGACCCTTCGACGAACCAGGTCGTGGGTGCCCAGCACGTGGCCGTGGCCGTCGCCCGACTCCCCGCCTCCGTACCCCCGATCGAGGGTTCGTTCATCGGACCACCAGGCACCACCATGGACGTCGGCGTCTGGCTCAGCGACCTGTAGATGTGGATCCCAGTGGAGGGCGCAGCCCTGTCGGGGGGACGCCGTGAATACCTCCCTGTAGGCTTGACGACAGCATCCCTGCTGTCGACACCCCCCGACAGG
>PWGH01000318.1 GCA_003555285.1 Thioalkalivibrio sp. | reverse complement strand
GAGGGCCCGCTCGATCCAGCGTGCAATTGCTATACCTGCACCCACTTTACCCGGGCCTACCTGCATCACCTCGACCGTTGCAACGAAATGCTCGGCTCGCGGCTCGCGACCATCCACAACCTGCACCACTACCAGGATCTGATGCGGGGGCTGCGCGCGGCGATCGCGGCCGGCGCGCTCCAGGCCTTCGTCGCCGATTTCTACGACCGGCGCGGCATGGCGATACCGCCTGTGGCATAATCCCGGGCGTTTTCAGGCATCGCCGCTCGGAGCACCCCCCGCCCGCTCTCTGCCACCCCCAGTGAGGCCTTCGTGGGGAACTTGGAGCGGGTTTCTGTTGCCTAATAAGGCTATTTGAAATCCGGCGGTGACCAACCGCGGAATGCACGCAGGAAGGCCGCCCAACGGGGTGGCCGAACCGGGAACCAACCCTAGAGACTGGAGTGACTTGATGGACTTTTTCATCTCTGCAGCACATGCACAGGAAGGCGCCGCCGGCGGCGGCATGATCGAGTTCCTGATCATGATCGCAATCTTCTTCGCGATCATGTATTTCCTGATCATCCGGCCGCAGAGCAAGCGCGCGAAGGAGCATCGGGCGATGGTCGAGGCCGTGTCCAAGGGCGACGAGATCGTGACCAGCGGCGGCCTGCTCGGGAAGATCACCAAGGTCGACGAGAACTTCATCCGGGTCGAACTCGCCGATGGCGTGAACGTGATCGTGCAGCGCCAGTCGATCTCCGCGGTCATGCCGAAAGGCACCATGAAAGACGTTTAAGAAAAGAACCCTATGCGTAATGCCTATCCTGTCTGGGTCTATGCCCTGATCGCGCTGGTCGTCCTGGTGGGCGGCATCTATGCGCTGCCGAACGTATTTCCGGAAGACCCGGCCGTGCAGGTCTCCGACACCCGGACCGGGCAGGTCGATGCCACCGTCGCCTCGGTGATCGACGTGATCCTCGCCGCCCAGGGCCTGCAGCCCCGGCAGGTCGAGCAGCGCGAAGGTCAGCTGCTGCTGCGCTTCGACTCCTCCGATCAGCAGTTGCAGGCCGCGGACGTGCTGCGCGGCTCGCTGGGTCCGGACAACGTGGTCGCGCTGAACCTGGCGCCGGCCACACCGCAGTGGCTGCGCGCGCTCAACGCCCAGCCGATGTCGCTCGGCCTCGACCTGCGCGGCGGCGTGCACTTTTTGATGGAGGTGGACCTGGATGCGGTGATCGGCACCGCGATGGAACGCTACACCAACGAGCTGCGCGGCCGTCTGCCCCAGGAAGGCTTGGCCTTCACCGAGGTGGAGCGGGCCGCGCGCGACCTGACGATCCGCTTTGCCTCCGAAGATGACCGGGCGGCGGCGCGCAACTGGGCCGCACGCAATTACCGCGGCGAGTTGCAGTTCGTCGAGCGCGGCGCGGGGGCCGACAGCAGCCTGCTGGCGACGCTGGATGCCGATCACCTCACCGAGCTGCGGCGCCAGGCGCTGCAGCAGAACATCAGCACGCTGCGCAACCGGGTCGACGAGCTCGGTGTGGCCGAGCCGATCATCGCCCAGCAGGGCGAGAGCCGGATCGTGGTGCAGCTGCCCGGCGTGCAGGACACCGCACGGGCGAAGGAAATCCTCGGCGCGACCGCGACGCTGGAATTCCGCATGGTCGCCGAGGGCGCCGATGCCGGCGAGGCGGCCGCAACCGGCCGTGCCCCCGCGGGCACGCGCCTGTACCGGGAGCGCGACCAGAACCCGGTGCTGCTGCAGCGTCAGGTGATGCTGACCGGGGATTACATCACCGGCGCCAACTCGGGCATCGCCCAGGACAGCGGCGGGCCGGCGGTGTTCATCAACCTGGACGGGCAGGGCGCGCGCATCTTCTCGCGGGTGACCGCCGACAACGTCGGGCGCCTGATGGCGACGGTGTTCATCGAAACCCAGACCGAGACCACCGAGGAGAACGGCGAGCTGGTGCGCCGCACGCTGCGCACCGAAGAGGTGATCAACATCGCGCGGATCAACGAGCCGCTCGGCCGGCGCTTCCAGATCACCGGTCTGGAGAGCACGCAGGAGGCGCACAACCTCGCGCTGCTGCTGCGTGCCGGTGCGCTGGCCGCGCCGATGTCGATCGTCGAGGAACGCACGGTCGGGCCGAGCCTGGGGCAGGAGAACATCGACCGCGGGATGCAGTCGGTGATCATCGGCTTCATCGCGGTGATGCTGTTCATGGTGCTCTACTACCGCGCCTTCGGCCTGATCGCGAACGTCGCGCTGAGCCTGAACCTGGTGCTGATCGTGTCGATCCTGTCGCTGTTGCAGGCCACGCTGACGCTGCCGGGGATTGCCGGCATCGTGCTGGTCGTCGGGATCGCAGTCGACGCCAACGTGCTGATCTTCGAGCGCATTCGCGAGGAGCTGCGCAACGGATTATCGCCCCAGGCGGCGATTTCCAGCGGCTACGATCGCGCCTTTTCGACCATCGCCGACGCCAACGTGACCACGCTGATGGCCGCGGTGGGGCTGTTCCTGTTCGGGACCGGCCCGATCAAGGGCTTTGCGATCACACTGTCGATCGGCGTGGTCGTGTCCATGTTCACGGCGATCGTGGTCACGCGCGCGATCGCCAACCTGACCTACGGTCGGCAGCGGCGCGTCGCGCGGCTGTCCATCTAGTCCCGGAGTTTAAAACGTTATGCTTCCGCAACTGAATTTCGCCGAATCCGAGATCAACTTCCTGGGTCACCGGCGGATTGCGATCACCGTCTCGGTGATTCTGGTGCTGGTGTCGGTGCTGCTGCTCGCGACCCGGGGCCTGAACTTCGGCGTCGACTTCACCGGGGGCACGCTGGTCGAGGTGGGCTATCCGGAGGCGGTGGAGCTGGAGCCGATCCGCCAGCAATTGGCCGAGCACGACTTCACCGGCGCCACGGTCGTGTACTTCGGGACTTCGCGCGACGTATTGATCCGCCTGCCGCCGCGCGCGGACGATCCGGATCAGGCGGCGCTGTCCAACGAGGTGCTGCGCGTGCTGACCACCGGGGGGCCGCCGGGGGTCGATCTGCGTCGGGTCGAGTTCGTCGGCCCGGCGGTCGGTGAGGAGCTGCGCGAGCAGGGCGGCCTGGCGATGATCTATGCGCTATTCGGCATCCTGATCTATGTCGCGGTGCGCTTCGAATGGCGTTTTGCCGTCGGCTCTGTGCTGGCGCTGGTGCACGACGTGGCGCTGACGCTGGGCTTCTTCGCGCTCACCCAGATCGAATTCGACCTCGCCGTGCTCGCGGCGGTGCTCGCGGTGATCGGGTATTCGCTGAACGACACCATCGTGGTCTACGACCGGATCCGCGAGAACTTCCGCATCCT
>PWGH01000042.1 GCA_003555285.1 Thioalkalivibrio sp. | reverse complement strand
TGGTCATGCCCGTGCGCCTTGCCGTGGTCATGCCCGTGGTCGTGCGCGTTGCCATGGTCGTCTGCGGGGCCATGATCATGAAGGTGCGGCTCCCATACGCCCCCTTCCCGGGTCGAGAGGAGTTCGAGGTCCAGATCGTCCATCAGGCCGATCACCGTACGCGTGGCCCGCGATTCGGAGAGGGGGCGTTCGAGAAAGGTTTCGAGTTCCGGGCCGACCCAAACCAGCAGGTCGGCATTCTGCAGACGCCGGGCCTCGGTGGGCCGCATCGCGTAGCCGTGCGGCGAGGCGGAGGCGGGCAGCAGAAGTTCGGCCTCGTGAATGCCGTCCACCAGACCCGCGACCAGGCTGTGCAGCGGGAGTATGGTGGTGACCACGGTGCGGGATTCCGCCAGCGCCGATACCGGAGCGAAGAGACCGGCGATGAGAATCGAGGCGAGGCCCAAGCTCCGGTGGATGCGGGTTTTTGGAATACGAGTTTCGTGCCTACGCATTGTGAGCAGTCTCCGTTTCTGATGATTGGATGCCAGCCGGCGGCCCGGGCGCGTACAACGCCAGGGTCTGCGCGCAGCGCATCCGCTGGACCGGGCGCGTGGGTTCCAAGCACTCGGCCTATTCCCCAAAACGTTATACTATATCGCCATGTTTGATACCAGCCGATCGCCCCGTCCCACCGCCCGCCCGCCGGATTCGTCCCTGATCGCCGTCGAGGGGGTCGGCCTGGAACGCAGTGGCCGCACGATCCTGAAGAACGTGTCGCTGACGGTAGAGCGGGGGCAGGTGCTGGTGGTGATCGGACCGAACGGCGCTGGCAAGACCAGCCTGTTGCGCGTGATGCTGGGCCTGTGGCCGGCCACACACGGTCGGGTGACCCGCCAGCGCCGGCTGCGCATCGGCTACATGCCCCAGCGCGTGCAACTCGATCCGATTCTGCCGTTGTCGGTGCGCCGGTTCCTGACCCTGCGCCACCGTGCCCCGGAAGCCCGACTGCGCGAGCTTCTGCGCCAGGTCGGGGTGCCGGAACTCCTGGACGTTCCGGTGCAGACGCTGTCCGGCGGCGAGATGCAGCGCGTGCTGCTGGCGCGGGCCCTGCTGGCGGATCCTGACCTCCTGGTGTTGGACGAACCGGCTCAGGGTGTCGATGTGGTGGGGCAGGGCGAGGTCTTCGAACTCATCGATCGCTTGCGCAAGAGCACCGGGTGTGGCGTGTTGATGGTGTCGCACGAGTTGCATCTGGTGATGGCCGCCGCCGATGTGGTGGTATGCATCAATCAGCATGTGTGCTGTACCGGTCGCCCCGAGGAGGTCAGCCGCAATCCCGAGTATCAGCGCCTGTTCCCGGCGTCCAGCGTGCTCGGGATTGGCCTCTACACGCACCGCCACGATCACACCCACGATCTGACCGGTGGCATTCAGCCGGCCGGCGCGGGGCCCAGGAAGGCCGACGATGTTCGATGACTTTCTGACCCGGGCGATCGTGGCGGGCCTGATGGTCGCCGTCGTGGCCGGGCCGCTCGGGGCCTTCGTGGTCTGGCGCCGGATGGCCTATTTCGGCGACACCGTGTCGCACTCCGCGCTGTTGGGGGTGGCCCTGGGTTTCCTGTTGGGCATGAACCTGAATCTGCTGGTGACGTTGGTCTGCGTGTCCGTCGCGCTGATTCTGGTTTTTCTGCAGCGGCGTCAGGAACTGGCCTCGGACACGCTGCTGGGCATCCTTGCGCACAGTGCGTTGTCGCTGGGGCTGGTGGCGGTGGCCTTCGTCGAGGGCCTGCGGATCGATTTGATGGCCTATTTGTTCGGGGACATCCTGGCGGTGACGCGTTCCGATCTGGTGGCGATCGCGATCGGCGGTCTGGTGGCTCTGACGCTGTTGATCCTGCTCTGGCGCCCGTTGCTCGCGATCACCGTGCACGAGGAGTTGGCCCGGATCGAGGGGGTGCCGGTGTTGCCGGTGCGTCTGGGATTGATGCTGCTGATCGCCCTGGTGATCGCCAGCGCGATGCAGGTGGTCGGGGTGCTGCTGATCACCGCGTTGATGATCATTCCGGCCGCGACCGCACGTCGCCTGTCGCGAACGCCGGAGCAGATGGCGGTGTTCGCCGCCGGATTCGGCGCACTGGCCGTGCTCGGCGGAATCTGGGGTTCCTTCACCTACGACACCCCGACCGGACCGAGTATCGTGGTGGCCGCGTTAGTCGCCTTCGTGGTGCTGCACCTGCTGCCCTCGCCCGGGCGGGCACGCCGGCGGAACACCCGCGGGCCCGGCTGAGGGTGCGGCGTGATGCCTCGGCCGGCCGCACGCGAAGGGCTCCCGCCGAGACGCTTTGCGCCCCGAGACGCTTTGCGCCGGTAGTCTGCCCTAGGGCGGAGCGGGGCTGGTCGTATCGCCGATCAACTCGCTGAAGCTGTCGCCGGGAGGGGCGGCATCGTGCATCCATTCCCGGACCACGGGCCCGAAATCGAGGTTGTCGTGCCGAATATGATCGACCAGCCAGGCGCTCAGGTGATCGAGCAGCGCCTCGGGGTCGTCGGTGCCGGCGTCCAGTTGGGATTTGTAGGTCTGCAGTTTGTCGATGATTTCGACATGCCCGAGGCGGTGTTCCTCGAGGCTCGGAAAGTCGATCATCTCCAGCACCCGCTCTTCGAAGAGGAAGTGCTCTCGGATGCAGTCGAGCAGGGCGTCCATCGCCAGCCGGGTGTTGTCCAGGGATCCGGAAAGCGCAGCCTCGCGGACCTGGTTCACATGGTCGATCATCACGCGATGCTGGGCATCGATTTCAGGGATCTTGGTGTCGAGTTCGTCCGACCAGGCCAGATAGGGCATCTCGGTCTCCTTGCGGCGATCGTGTGGACCTGCAAGCCACTTCGCCACACTATAAACCCACTACGAAATAAACGTCCGGTGCATGGGGTCATGCGGTCGGCATCGTCTCCGATTACGGCTGGCCAAATCCGGTCCTACAGACTCAGACTGCGCGATCCGTCCGGCGTTCCAGGCGCTCGAGGGTGAAGCCGCAGGCATGCTGCGCGTCGGGCTGATGCACCTGGGCCCAGGTCACAATCCAATGGGAGCCGATGTCGGGAAAGTAGACGTCGCCCGGATGGCGTTCGTGGACCCGGGTCCGATACAGCACCGCGGCACGGGGCAGGGTGGCCTGAAACAGGGCCGCGCCGCCGATAATGAAGATCCGGTCGGTTCCGGCCGCCGCCAGGGCCGCATCGAGGTCACCAAAGACCTCCACACCCGGTGCCGTCCAGTCGGGTTGCCGCGTCAGCACCAGGTTGCGCCGGTTGGGCAGCGGGCGGCCGATCGATTCGTGGGTCTTGCGGCCCATGACCACGGTGTGTCCGGAGGTGAGTTGCTTGAAGTGGCGCAGATCGTCCGGCAGATGCCAGGGCAGCGCGTTGTCGCGGCCGATGACCCCGTCGGGGTCCATCGCGACGATGAGTTCCAGCCGCGGATCGATCGGTGGACCGGTCATGGTGTCCTCATATCGCGATCGGGGCCCGGATGGCGGGATGGCTCTGATACCCCTCCAGGCGGAAATCGGCGAAGTCGAAGCTAAACAGGTCCCGCACCTCGGGATTCAGGTGCATCGTCGGCAGCGGGAGCGGTTCCCGGCCGAGGAGTTCACCAACCTGTTCGAAGTGGTTCCGGTAGAGGTGAGCGTCGCCCAGGGTGATGATCAATTCGCCCGGTGCCAGATCGCTCACCTGCGCCAGCATCAGTGTGAGCAGGGCATAGGAGGCGATGTTGAACGGCAGGCCGAGAAAGACGTCCGCGCTGCGCTGGTACATCTGGCAGGACAGCCGGCCCTCGGCCACATAGAACTGGAACAGGGTGTGGCAGGGCGCCAGCGCCATCTGGCCGACGCGCACGTTCTCCTGCGGCGAGCGGCTTTCGTCCGGCAGGTCGGCGACGTTCCAGGCCGAGATGAGGAGCCGCCGCGAATACGGGCGCCGCTGCAGCTGCTCGACCAGGTTCGCCAGCTGATCGACCACCCCCTCGCCGGTATTCCAGCGCCGCCACTGCGCGCCGTAGATCGGACCCAGGTGCCCGTCTTCGGTCGCCCATTCATCCCAGATCCGCACGCCGTGCTGGTGCAGGTAGTCCAGGCGCGTGTCCCCGCGGATGAACCACAGCAACTCGTGGATCACCGAGCGCAGATGGGTCTTCTTGGTGGTCACCAGCGGGAAGCCGTCCTGGAGTGCAAAGCGCATCTGATGGCCGAAGATCGAGCGGGTGCCGGTGCCGGTGCGATCCGGCCGGTCCTGGCCCTGGTCCATGATGTGCGCGATCAGATCCAGGTAGGCCTTCATGCCGTATTCCTCTGTGGGTCGCGGTGTCGGGACCAGACCAGCAAGCCGATGCCCACCAGGATCAGCGGCGCGGACAAGGCCTGGCCCATGGTCAGCCACCCGAAGGCCAGGTAGCCGATATGGGCATCGGGCTCGCGCACGAATTCGACCAGGAATCGGAACACGCCGTAGAACAGCAGAAACAGCCCCGAGATCATGCCCAGGGGTCGGGGGCGGCGCGAGACCAGCCACAGGATGGTAAACAACACCGCGCCTTCGAGAAAGGCCTGATAGAGCTGCGAGGGATGCCGCGGCAGGTAGTCGGCCGCCGGAAAGACCATCGCCCAGGGCAGGTCGGTGGGCTTGCCCCACAGTTCGCCATTGATCCAGTTGCCGATGCGTCCGGCGCCCAGACCGATCGGGACCAGGGGGGCGATGAAATCGGTGATGCGCAGCCAGGGTTCGCCGACCCGGTGGGCGTACCACACCGTGACCAGCAGGATCGCGATCATCCCGCCATGGAACGACATGCCGCCTTCCCAGATGCGCACCAGCATCAGCGGATCCTGCAGCAGCAGATCGAAGTTGTAGAAGAACACGTAGCCCATGCGCCCCCCGACGATCACGCCCAGCACCCCCCAGAACAGCAGATCGCCGACCTGCTGGGGGTTCAGCGGGACATCGGGGCGCCGGGGGCGGCGGGCGCGGCGCACACCCAGCCACCAGAAGGCGAGAAAGCCGATCAGGTACATCACCCCGTACCAATGCAGGCTGAAGGGACCGAGGGTGATGGCGACGGGATCGATAAAGGGGTGGGTCGGCATGGAGGCTTGCAGTCACGGGGCGAACTGCGCAGTCTACCAAAGTCTATTGGGATGCGGGCCCTCGCGCGTTGACACCTGGCGTGTTGATGCCTGACGCGTTGATACTTGGCACGCCGGGCCAGGCACGCCGGGCCGGGGGCGTTGCCCCGGGCCGGTTTCCTGGCCATGCTGGATCCCTTCACTGCTTGAGGTGTCGCGATGAATCGTCTGGCCCGGGCGAGCAGCCCGTATCTGCAACAGCATGCGGACAACCCTGTGGACTGGTACCCCTGGGGCCCGGAGGCCCTGGAGCGGGCCCGCACCGAGGGCCGCCCGATCCTGTTGTCGATCGGCTATTCCGCGTGCCACTGGTGCCATGTGATGGCGCATGAATCCTTCGAGAACCCCGAGACCGCGCGGGTGATGAACGCGCGTTACGTGAACATCAAGGTGGATCGTGAGGAGCGCCCGGACCTCGATCGGATCTACCAGAACGCGCACATGCTGCTGACCCGTCGTAACGGCGGCTGGCCGCTGACCCTGGTGCTGACGCCGGATCAGATCCCCTTCTTCGCCGGCACCTATTTCCCGCCACAGGCCCGGCATGGCCTGCCGGCCTTTGTCGACGTGCTCGAGCGGGTCGCGGATTTCCTGCAGGAGCATCCCGAGGAGATCGCCGCGCAGAATGCCTCGTTGCAGGAGGCGCTGGAGCGCCTGTATGCCCCGCAAGGTGGGAAGACGCCGGGTCCGGAGGTGCTCGATCGCGCGCGCGCGGAGCTGCATCAGAACTTCGATGCGCGCTACGCCGGATTCGGGGCGGCACCGAAATTCCCGCACCCGGCGACCCTGGAATGGCTGGCCTGGCACGGGACGCGTCATCACGATGCCGAGGCGCTGGCGATGCTGGAACAGACGCTGACGGCGATGGCCCGGGGCGGGATCTTCGATCAGATCGGCGGTGGATTCTGCCGCTATTCGGTGGACGAGCGCTGGATGATTCCGCACTTCGAGAAGATGCTGTACGACAACGGGCCGCTGTTGGGCTTGTATGCACGCAGCGCCGGAGGCGGTGACCGCGCCGCGCGGCGTGTCGTCGAGCAGACCGTCGGTTGGCTGCGCCGGGAGATGACCGATGCCTACGGGGCCTTTTATTCCAGCCTGGATGCCGATTCCGAGGGCGAAGAGGGCCGCTTCTACGTCTGGGATCCGGAAACCGTTCAGGCCGCGCTCACGCCCGAGGAATGGGTGTTGGCGAGCCGGCTGTGGGGCCTGAACGGGCCGCCGAACTTCGAGGGTCGATGGCACCTGCACGAGGTGGTGGATCTGGAGACCCTGGCGGCCTCCCAGAACCTCGACCTGGAAACCGCCGAGGCCCGCCTGCAGTCGGCGCGGGACACGCTGCTGGCGGTTCGGGAACGCCGCGAGCGCCCGCACCGGGACGAGAAGATTCTGACCGCCTGGAATGCGTTGATGATCTCCGGCCTGGTGCGGGCCGGCGAGGCGCTGGAACGCCCCGACTGGCTGGATCAGGCGGAACAGGCGATGCGGGCGGTGCAGCAGGCGCTTTGGCGCGACGGCCGGCTGTATGCGAGCTACCGCGAGGGCGCCGATACGCCCCTGCCGCGCGCCTATCTGGACGACCATGCGTTGCTGCTGGCGGCCAGCCTGGATCTGCTGCGGTTGCGCTGGCGCACCGAATGGCTCGATTGGGCGTGCACACTGGCCGACGCCCTGTTGCAGGACTTCCGCGATACCGCAAACGGGGGCTTCTTCTACACCGCCGCCGACCACGAGGCGCTGATCCAGCGGCCCAAGGTCTATGCCGACGACGCGATGGCCTCCGGCAACGGGGTGGCGGCCCAGGCGCTGCTGCAATTGGGCTATCTGCTGGTCGAGCCCCGGTACGTCGAGGCCGCCGAGGCGACGCTCGCCAACGCCGGCCCGTTCATGGAGGAGGCGCCACTCGCGCACATGAGCCTGCTGCAGGCGCTGGACCTGAGCCGCGAGGCGCCGCCGCTGGTGATCCTGCGCGGCCCGGCGACGGCGTCGCAGGACTGGCAACAGGCGGTGCGCCAGCAGAATCCGCAGGCTTGGGTCTTCGCCCTGCCGTCCGAGGCCACGGGTCTGCCGCATGGACTGGCGGGCAAGTGCGGCCACCCCACCGCCCCGGAGCGTGTCGTAGCCTATGTGTGCCGTGGCACCACCTGTGCACCCCCGGAATACGAATTGCAGGGTTTGCTGGAGGCGCTATGAGCCTGGAATCGGAGGGGCGGGCACCGGCCGCTCAAGTGGACATCGCGGCCGCTGACGAGCGCGCGGACGCGCCGCACGCCGGCGAGACGGGCGGAACCGAGACGGGCGGGGGCCCGAACGCCCCGCGGTACAAGACGGCCGGGGATTTCGTGCGCGAGGCGCGGGCGCGCATTCGCGAGGTCACCCCCGACGACGTGGCCGACGCGATGGAGACCGATTCGTCCTGGTTGATCGTGGACGTGCGCGAGCCGTACGAATACGAGCGTGGTCACGTGCCGGAGTCGGTGCTGGTCCCGCGTGGCGTGTTGGAGGCCGCGGTCGATCCGCACAGCCCACACCGGATCGAGCCCCTGTACCGGGATCGCCACCGGCCGCTGGCGTTGCTGTGCGCGACCGGCGCCCGCTCGGCACTGGCGACCGACGTGCTGGAGCAGATGGGGTTCACGAATGTGGTGAACATTGCGGGGGGGATGGCGCTCTGGGAGAGCGAAGATCTGCCCATCGCCCGGGGGGCGTACACCGGACCGTTGCCTTGAAGGCGTGCGGCCGGTCACCGAGGAGGCGTATAAAAGTGTCCTGCCGGGGCAAGACGAGGCCGGCGGCCTCGGGTCGGTGTGCATCAGTTCGGGGTGCATCACGGCCGGGGGTGGTCACTTCGGACATCGAGAGGGGGCGATAAATGCCGGGTGCTCTCCGAGGCAGCTACCGCATCGCGCGTCTGTTCCTGTACCTGTGCTATGGCATCTGGCTGACTCTGCGTCACGGTTCCGGTGCCAAGGGCCCGGAGCGGATGATTCCGATTCGTCGGCGCTGGTACCGCCGGATCCTGGAATTGGCCGGGGTGGAGGTGCACTGCCGGGGGGAGGGCCTCGAGGGTCCGGTGCTGGTGGTGGCGAATCACGTCTCCTGGCTGGACATCCCGGTCTTGGGCGCGGCGCTGGACGTGTGGTTCCTGTCCAAGTCCGAGGTGGCGCGCTGGCCGCTGATCGGCTGGCTGGCTCGGCGCAACGGCACGCTCTTCATTCGCCGTGGGGCGCACGAGGCCGATGCCGCCGCACAAGGCATCATGGGGCTTCTGCGCCAGGGGCAACAGGTGCTCCTGTTCCCCGAAGGCACCACCACCCGGGGCGATACGGTTCTGCGATTTCACCCGCGCCTGTTCGCCGCGGCACTGGAGACCGGGTTTCCGGTGCAGCCGGTGGCACTGTACTACCCGCCGGAAACGAAGGGGTCACCGGCGGCAGCGACGTATTCCGAGGGCGACACCCTCCTGCCGCGCGCCTGGACCCTGTTGTGCAGCCCGCGAACGCCGGTGAAGCTGCATCTCCTGCCGGCGCTGCCGGTCGATGGCCTTGGCCGTCGGCAACTGGCCGAGGCCGCGCACCGCGCCGTGGTCGAGGCGCTGGGTCTACCGGCCGAGCCCGGGCGCCGTGGCGCACGGAACCCGGCGCAGAAGTCCGTGGTCCCCGAGGCCTGAGCGACCGCCTCGACCGTCGTGTTTACCAGTACCGGCCGCCGGTGCCCAGCACGATGGTGATCAGACCGAGCACCAGGTTGATCCCGATGAAGATCCGGATCTGGCTCAGGCGCCGGCCGGCCTCGGGCCAGTCCTCGGCGGTGATGGCGAGGCGCATGCGCCGGTAGGGGGCGAAGACGATGTGGGCGTAGAGGCCCATCATGACCAAGCCGATCAGCAGCATCCAGTGCACATGCCCGCCCACGTTCGCCATGCCGCCGTAGAGGTTGAAGATCAGCCAGAAGCCGGTGACCAGCAGCACGATCACGATACCCCACACCCAGGGGAAGAAGCGCGCGAAGGTGTTCTGCCACAGCGTGGTGCGCTCGGGTACCGCGAGCAAGGCCGCCGCCGCCGGGCGCAGGGCCACATAGGCGAAGAACATTCCGCCGACCCAGATGGCGGCGGACAAGGCATGCAGGGCGACCATGGTGCTGATCAAGGCGGACATTGGACAGGCTCCGAAATCGATGGGGGCGGATGGACGAGGGCGCTACCGTACCATTGCGCCGCGCGCGGCGGGTAATGACGCCGGGTTCACGCCGGCCCGGTGGCTGAGACATCCCCACCGCGCCGTTACGCCGAGCGCCGATCGAGGCGCCGCCAGATCCACCCCTGGGGTCGATCGGTTCCGGTCAGCAGGTACGCGAGCGCCTGTGGCTCCTGCAACGCGCGCTGCAGGCGGGCCAAACTGCGGGCCTGTCCGGAGAACAGGATCTGATCGTCGGACTGCAGCAGCGTTTCGTCGCCGGGCGCGAGCAGGGTCTGGGTCTCGTCGCCGCGCAGCAGCAACAGGGCCACACAGGGAAGCCGCTGGTCGCGCTGGCGCGGATCGGTCAACAGTTGCCGGAGCGACATCGTGTCGGTGGCCAGGTGCTGATGCAGCGCCGGCGCCGAGCGCTGATCCAGCCGCAGGCTCCAGACGGCCGGCACCCGCTCGTCGGTCACCGCGCCGATGCGGCTGATGAGCTCATTCACCCAGTGCTGATTCTGCTCGCGCGCGAGGTACAGGAACAGCGGCAGCAGTGGCGAGGTCAGGTGCGCGAGAATGCCCTCGGCGATCATTTCACTGTGGCGCATCACCAGATCCAGCCGCGCCGCGGCGAACAACGCGCCATTGTCCTCCTTGGTCTGGCGCCCGACGGTAAACAGTTCCGGGTTCAGTTCCCGAGCGGTGATCAGGATCGACAGGTTGTTCGCGTCCAGGTTGGTGCCGGCGACGATGCCCGCCGCCTGATCGATGCCCGCCTGCTGCAGCGTATCGGCCTCGGTGCCGCGGCCGTGGACGCAGTCCTCGCCGCAGCCGGTGCCCACCGGGTCGGCCTCGATGACCACGGTATGGATGCCTTCCCGCGTCAGACTGGCCTGCACGGCCTTGCCGAAGCGGCCGTAGCCGCAGAGGATCCAGCAGCCCCGTGGCGGGTATAGCGGCATCGGCAACTCGCTGCCCGGCACGCTGGTCAGCCACTGGTGCAGCAGATGATGCTCGGGGGCGTGCAGGGCCAGCGCGAGACGCTCGCCAAACGTATCGAAGGGGTTGATCACCTGATCGGTCCCGAAGGACACCATGTTCTTTTCGGTATCGTGACTCTCGGCTCGGCAGATGACCGGCAGCGTCGGGTTCAACAGGCGGGTGGTGATGGCGATCTTCAGGTTGGCCTCGTCGTTGTCGGTGAGCGCGACCACGCCGCGGCAGGCGGGGTGGTTCAGACCCGCGGATTGCAGGCGAGCCGAGATGCTGGCGTCGGCGCACAGCCCCGGCACCCGGAAGGCGAGGTCCGCGAGCCTCAGATCGTTGATGCGATCCGGGTTCCAGTCGATAACGACGACCCGCTTGCGCCGATTGACCAGGGCCCGGACCAGCAACCCGCCGGTGTCGCCGTAGCCACAGACGATGAAAAAGGGGTCGCGCAGCCAGCGGATGCTGCGATCGAAGGCCTGCTGGCTCACTGCGAGCCGGAAGGCCGGGTCCTGCAGCAGGGTCAGGATGCGTCCGATCGCATACAGCCAGCCGAGCACGGACAGGTAGATGGTGACTGCGGCCCACATGCGCTGTGCCGGGGTAAAGGGGTAGGGAATCTCGCCGAAGCCGATCGTGGGCGCGGTGTAGGTGACGAAGTAGAACGCATGCAGGAAATCCATGCGCCAGGGGTCGCCCTGATCGTCCATGCCCGGAATCAGGACCAGCCCGGTGATCGCAATGCTGTAGGCCGCGATCAGCACCAGCAGCGGCGCGCGCATCCGCCGCAGGAACAGGAACAGGACCTTGTCCATCGTCGACTCAGCGGCGCAGCACGGTGGTGTCAGTGATCAGCAGCACGACCGAGATTACATTGGCGAGCATCGCACCGCCGGCCAGCGAGACGATCGAGGCCATGGTCATCGCATCCAGGCCCGTCGCGCTCACATGGACCGCGTAGGCCCAGACCGCCGCGGCCGCAAACAATTGCAGCACCGCCACCAGCGACGTGGCGAGCAGCAGCGCGCCGGTCTGCGTGCGGTCGCCGAATTTCAACACCGTGGCGATCAGGTTCACCACGATGGCCGCGAACAATTCATAGACATTGTGATGCTGCGGGTTATCGATTTCCCCCAGAAAGAAGCCGAAGTTCAGCGTCAGTGCCAGGATGATGAAAAAGCCGAAAACCACCTTCTCGAGATTCATTGCCACCCCTTGAATACCAAATCACGGCGTCCGCCGCCCCCCGCTCTGAAGTATAGGGCCTCCCGCGGCCCCGTAGGGTGGGCCAAGCGCAGCGGGCCCACCATGGCCCTCTACCGTCCGGACCGGGCGCACCCCACACGGCTCTTCAGCGTTGGGTGTAAGTTAAAGGGCGTGCGGCCGTCAAGCCTACAGGGACGTATTCACGGCGTCCCGCGAACCGGGCTGCGCCCTCCACTGGGATCCACCTCGAGGGGGGAGGGGGAGATTTCCCCAGGGGTTGCGGGAGGCCTGGATTCGATGTGCGATTGGGCGGATGCTGGGGTCAGCGCGTTCAAAGCTTGTTACAGGAGGGGATGATGATGCGGCTGTCGATGCGATGGACGTTTTTCAGTTTGGTGTTAGCCGTGGTGGTGCTGGTGGCCGTTCCGGCCGCACCGGTGCTGGCGGAGTCGGCGGCGCCATGGGGTCAGGGCGTGGCCGATCCGATCGACTATGCCCCGCAAAAGGCGGTCTACGATGTGGCCGAGGGCGATCCGGCGCGTTTTGAACGGATTCTCGATCGGGTCAGTTTCCTGAACAATCTCTACGAGGCGGATCCCTTCGAGGCGTCCATCGTGTTGGTGCTGCATGGCGACGAGATCGCCTTCTTCGCGATCGAAAACTTCGCCGAGCACGAGGCGTTGATGCGTCGGGCGCAGAGCCTGACCGTCGGGGGGCCGGTGCAATTTCGGATGTGCCGCGTGGCCGCACAGGAACGTGGCTTCGAACCGGAAGATATCCACGGCTTCGTGCATCTGGTGCCGATGGCGGATGCCGAGATCGTTCGACTGCAGCAGGAGGAAGGCCACGTTTTCATGCAGTGACCGGCTTCATGCAATGACCGGTGCCTGCACTGACTGGCGGCCCTACCCGGTTGCACCCTCAGGGCCGACTCCGCTGGGCCTGCACGATGCGATGGATGAACCCCAGCTTTTCGATGGCCGGGGCGGCCAGCACGAAGGGGTAGGCGTGGTCGTGGCCCATGCTTCGATTCAGGTTGTTCATCGCATCGGCCAGCGGCAGCCAGTGCGCGAGGATCGGGCCGAAATCCGGTGGCGCGTAGGGATCGAAGGCCGCGGTGGAGGCCCCGGGATCGGTGTGGCCGATCCGCGGCCGCACCTGCACACCGGACTGCTGCGCGGTCTCCAGGGTATCGATGATGTGCAGGTAATGGGCCCAGCTCTCGGCCCAGTCCTCCCAGGGATGGCTGCTGGCATAGGCGCTGACGAACCGGTTTTGCCAGTCGGGCGGCGGCCCGTCCCTGTGATGCCGCTCCAGGGCCTGCCGATAGTCGGCGGTTTCGTTGCCGAAGGTCTGACGGAAGGGCGCGAGCCAGGGCCGCCCGCGCACCAGGCGGTCCCAGTAATAATGGCCGGACTCGTGGCGGAAATGGCCGAGAATGGTCCGATAGGGCTCGGCCATGGACTGGCGCATCCGTTCGCGGGTCGCCGGGTCGGCCTCGGCGATGTTGATGGTGATCAGGCCGTTGAAATGGCCGGTCATCACCCGGTTGGTTTCCCGAAAGCTCGGCTCGGTGTCGGCGAGGAAATCGAAGGCCAGCCCCTCGGGATCCTCGTGCTGCGAACGGACCGGCAATTGCAGGCGCTCCAGGCCGTAGATCAGGCGGCGCTTCTCCTTTTCCAGCGTTTGCCAGAGCGCCAGATTGCCGGGCACGCTGAGATCCGGAATGGTCCGGTTCAGCCGGCAGGCGGAACAGAAGGGATCCGGGTCATGGGCGGGGATCATCCAGTTGCACACCGCGTAGCGGCTGTAATTCGTGCACATGCGGTAGAGGTGTCCCTCCGCCGGCTTTCCCACCGCGCGCCATAGCGGATCGCCCGCCGCCTCCAGGGCCGAGACCTCCAGGAGGTCGGGCAGGAACCCGAGGCGATGTCCGCAGCGGGTGCAGGCCACATTCTCGAAGTAGAGGTGTTGACCGCAGGACTGGCAGGCAAAGAGCTTCATGGTTGCGTCGTCCGTACGGTTGGGCTCGAGGGCGATCCGGCTCGGAACGGCGAATCGCGCATCCTGTGGATCCTGGCTGCATCGGGGCCATTCATCCGCCGGCGGGGGCTGGCCGCCGAAGGCCCGGCGCGTCCGGTGGGGTATAGCATCGCATGGGCGGCGACCCGCTGCTGGGTTTTTACTGCCGAACACGACAGCGCCCCGGTACCGGTGGGATAATCGTAGGGACTCGCGATCATCCCACGCACAGCCGCACACCCGTTTTGCCTTGAACCCCCAGGATCCCCATGAATCGACTGACGATCACCCGCCCCGACGACTGGCACCTGCACCTGCGCGATGGGGCCGTGCTGGCCTCCGTGCTGCCGGATAGCGCGCGGCGCTTTGCCCGCGCCATCGTGATGCCCAACCTGAAACCGCCGGTGGTCACGACCGCGCAGGCGCTGGCCTACCGGGAACGCATCCTCGCCGCGCTGCCGCCGGGGGTGGCCTTCGAGCCGCTGATGACCCTGTACCTCACCGAGGCCACCCCGGCTGCGGAGATCGTGCGGGCCCAGGCCAGCGGCCGGGTGAACGCGGTCAAGTATTATCCGGCCGGCGCCACCACCAATGCCGCCAGCGGCGTGACCGATCCGCGCCGTTGCTACCCGGTGTTCGAGGCGATGCAACAACAGGGCGTGCCCTTGCTGGTGCACGGGGAATCGATCGACCCGGCGGTCGATGTCTTCGATCGCGAGGCGGTGTTCATCGAGCGCATCCTGGAGCCCCTGGTGCGGGACTTTCCCGGTCTGCGCATCGTGCTCGAGCACATCACCACGCAGGCCGCCGTGGACTTCGTCGCCGCCGCGCCCGCCGAGGTCGCGGCCACCATCACCGCCCACCACCTGCTGCTGAATCGCAATGCGATGTTCCAGGGCGGCATGCGCCCGCATCATTACTGCCTGCCGTTGCTCAAGCGCGAGACGCACCGCCGGGCGCTGATCGCCGCGGCCACCGGCGGCAATCCGAAGTACTTTCTCGGCACCGACAGCGCTCCGCATGCCCGTGCTGCGAAGGAGTCCGGTTGTGGCTGTGCCGGCATCTACACCGCGCATGCGGCGATCGAGTTCTATGCCGAGGTCTTCGATGCGGCCGATGCGTTGGACCGGCTC
>PWGH01000259.1 GCA_003555285.1 Thioalkalivibrio sp. | reverse complement strand
CAGCCCCCCGTAGGGTGGGTGAAGCGCAGCGCACCCACCACCAGCGCCAGCCACAACCACCACGCCAGCCCCAGCCCCCCGTAGGGTGGGTGAAGCGCAGCGCACCCACCACCAGCGTCAGCTACAACCACCGCGCCAGCCACAGCCGCAGGCGCAACTCCAGCGGCGGCGCAAACCCCTGTTTGCGATACACGATCTGGCCATTGGGGTCGATGATGAAGGTGCTCGGAACCGCTTTCACCCCAAAGGCCTGCGTCAGATGGCCGTGCGGGTCGTTGATCACGTGCAGCGCCCGTTCCCGTTCATTCAGGTGCGCGGCGACCTCGGCCTCGGTGCCGGATTGCATCGCGACGGTCAGCACCGGGTGGCTGCGGCTCAACCGCACGATCTCGCCTTCCTCGAGCCGGCAGATCGGGCACCAGGTGGCCCAGAAATGCAGCAGCATCGGCCGATCGGCGTAGTCCGCGAGCGTCACCGGGGTGCCATCCAGCAGACGCGCCTCGAAGGCCGGGGCGGGGCCTTGGGCCAGGTCGCGGGAAATCCACGCTCGTAGCAGCAGCACCACCGCGACGATCAGCACGATTTCCACCGCCCAGCGCAACCAGCGGCGCGGTGGGCGGGTGGTCGGGCTCGTCGGTTGGGGCTGCACGCCCTTCACCGCAGCATCTCCGCCTGCCCGGGGCGCTGGCGGGTGGTGCGCTGTTTCGGCCCCTTGCGGGCGGCGATGCGCACCAGGTCGTCGCTATCCTCGAGCAGACGCGCGCGCTGGGCTGCGGTCAGCAGCGGGTTGCGGGCGACGAAGTAGCGCAGGTTGGGGTCCGGGTCGCAGACGCAGGCCTCCACCTGTTCGGGCGTCAGATCGCTGCGTTTGGCGCAGTTCAGGCGCACCGTCTGGTTGGGGTCGGCGAGCAGCCGGGCGATCTCCTGCGCGGTCAGGTCCATGCGCCGGGAGAAGTAGGCCTTCACCTGGGCGTGCTGATCCGAAACCAGCAGCTGGCGCCAGCGCGGGTCCAACTCGGCGGAGAGGGCAAGGTCCATGCGTGCCTCGAAGGACATCCTCCGGTATTGGGTAGAATGATCGGCCATTGTCAGGGCTTGGTGTGCCGGGCCGCAAAGTGTGCCGAGTGCAATCTCCGGCGACAAGTGGTGCCATGCAATGTGGGTCGAACCAGAAGCCAACCCCGGTACACCACGGCAGCCCAGGGCAAGGCCGGTCGGCAGCAGGGAAACTGCGCCGGGGCGTGGCAGTCATAGTAGAATTGCAGAAAAGCAGGACACGAGCGGGTGGCCGCCTCGGGATTCTGTCGATCAAAGCATGGCCCTGGTTTGCCTGTGCCAGGGTGCCCTGCAGGGGTAATGAAAGGATGCCGATGGCACTGGCCCGAGCGACGTATGCCGTACCGCTGACCGCGAACATCACCGCGGCGCGTCCCGTTCTGGATGACTCGGCGCAGGCCGCGCTGGTCGCCCGGATCACGCGCCTGTTGCAGGAACGCGATGCCGCGCTGGTGGCCCACTACTATGTCGACGCCGCGCTGCAGCGCATCGCCGAGGACACCGGTGGCTGCGTGTCGGATTCGCTGGAGATGGCACGCTTTGGCCAGGCGCACCCGGCGACCACGCTGGTCGTGGCCGGCGTGCGCTTCATGGGCGAGACCGCGAAGATCCTGAGCCCGGAGAAGCGGGTGCTGATGCCGACGCTGGAGGCGGAGTGCTCGCTGGACCTCGGCTGCCCCGCGGAGGCCTTTCGCGCCTTCTGCGAGCAACACCCGGAGCACACGGTCGTGGTGTATTCCAACACCTCGGTGGCGGTGAAGGCGCTCGCCGATTACGTGGTCACCTCGAGCATTGCGGTGCCGCTGGTCACGCACCTGCGCGATCAGGGGAAGAAGATCCTCTGGGCCCCGGACAAGCACCTGGGCGACTACATCCGCCGCGAAACCGGCGCCGACATGGTGCTCTGGGATGGCTCCTGCGTGGTGCACGACGAGTTCCGCTCCCACGAGCTGGAGAAACTGCGGGCGACCCACCCGAATGCGGCGGTACTGGTGCACCCGGAATCCCCGCGCGAGGTGATCCTGCAGGCCGATGTCGTCGGCTCCACCAGCCAGTTGATCGCCGCGGTGCAGGACCGACCGGAGTCCACGTTCATCGTCGCAACGGACAACCGCATCTTCTACAAGATGCAGCAGGCGGCGCCGGGCAAGCGCCTGATCGAGGCCCCGACCGGCGGTCACAGCGCCACCTGCCGCAGTTGCGCGCATTGCCCCTGGATGGCGATGAACGACCTCGAACGTCTGGCCGATGCGCTGGAACACGGCCACAACGCGATCGTCGTGAAGGAGTCCGAGCGTCTGAAGGCCCTGACCGCCACCCAGCGCATGCTGGATTTTGCCGCGGCGCATCGACGCCGGGTTGCGGGCGATGCCTGACGCGCATTCACGCTGACACGCACCGCTTCGATGTTCAAACGTCCCGCTCGCTTGCTGGTTGCGGCCCTTACCGACGATGGCCGTGCGCGTGGTGTCGCGCGGCTGGCGCAGCAGTCCGCGTTCGCCGACTGGCTGGAAGTCCGGCCGGCGGCCTCCATGCGCACGCTGGCGAAGGAGGATCTGGCGTGGGCCGATCTGCTGATCGCCGTGGACCCGCAGAGCGCCACCGCCGTTCCCGAGCAGCGCCCCCCCACCTGCCGTCTGAGCCGCTGGGCGCTCCCGCACGCCGATGCCCCAGACCTGGAAACCGCCGTTACGACCACGCTGAACTGCATGGTCGGCGGCATGCGCATGCTCGCCCGCCTGGACAGCGAAACCACCGGCTAGGACTGGGGAACCGCCGTCATCGCAAGGAGCGAAGCCTTCAGCCGCGATGACCGGGCGGGCTGTCGGCTCAGCGTTTGCGGTGGAGTTTGCCGGCGATCTCGAGCCAGAGTTGTTCAAAGGCGCCGGTGGCGCGATCGCGCGGGCGGGTGGCGGGCAGCGGTGCGCGGTGGGTGCTCATCGCCTCGACGCTGGCGGCATAGGGGATTGCCGTGGTCAGCAGGTTCGGGATTTGGGCGCGCAGGAGTTCGCTGGCCTCCCGGTGCTGTTTGCGGCGGGCATCGACCATCGACAGGAAGGCGTACACCTTGACGCGGGAGATGGTCTGCCCTTCCAGGAAATGCATCATTTGCTCATAGCTGCGAATGGACAGCGGCGATGGGATGATCGGCACCGCGATCACATCGGCGGCGTGGAACAAATTCTCGGTCACCGTCGAGAAGCTGGGCGGGCAGTCGAGCACGATCAGGTCGAAGCGTGACTCGAAGGCCTGCAGCAGCGTGCGCATCTGAAAGGTCGGGTGTTCGGCCTTGCGCAGGTACTGGTCCAGGT
>PWGH01000300.1 GCA_003555285.1 Thioalkalivibrio sp. | reverse complement strand
TTCGAGGTGACCGGTGTCACCGTGCGCCGATTCACGGTACTCGTTTCAATGGACCCCGTCGCAGTCGGCCCCGTCGCAGTCGGCCCTGTCGCAGTCGGCCCCGTCGCGGGGTGCCCCGTGCAATGAAGCCCGTGCTAGGGTGCGCGCTGCAGCGAGGCGAGAGGGCAGGCGTGGAACAGTTCGACGTGGTGGGGATCGGGGCCGGGGCCGCCGGCCTGATGTGTGCGCTCACCGCCGGCGGTCGCGGCCGGCGGGTGCTGGTGCTCGACCATGCCAACCGGGCCGGCAAGAAGATTCTGATGTCGGGTGGCGGCCGCTGCAACTTCACCAACGTGTACTCGGGGCCCGAGAACTTCCTGTCCGCCAATCCGCACTTCGCGAAGTCCGCGCTGAGCCGTTATACCCCCTGGAACTTCATCGAGCTGGTCGACCGGCACCGCATCGCCTGGCACGAGCGGACGCTGGGGCAGCTGTTCTGCGACGTCAGCGCGAAGTTGATCGTGAAGATGCTGAGCGAGGAATGCGCCGCGGCCGGTGTGCAGGTGCGCATCCAGACGCCGGCGGACTCGATCGAGGTCGGCAGCCCGCACCGGCTGCGTATCGGCGCGCAGACAGTACAGGCCGACTCGCTGGTCATCGCCACCGGCGGCTATTCGATCCCGAGCCTCGGTGCGACCGGTTTCGGTTTCGACTTGGCCCGTTCGCTGGGGCTCGAGGTGGTGCCCACGCGTCCGGCATTGGTGCCGCTGACCCTCAGCGGCAAGCCGCTCGAGCAGCTCGAGGGCCTGTCCGGCACCTCGGTGGATGCCGTGGCCTCCTGCAACGAAGGCCAGTTCCGCGAGGCCATGCTGTTCACGCACCGCGGCCTCAGCGGTCCGTCCGTGCTGCAGATCTCGTCGTATTGGCAGCCGGGCGATAGCGTCGAATTCGGCCTGTGGCCGGGTGCGGAGATTGCCGAGGTCATCGCCGAGGCGCGCCGGGAGCGTCCGAAGATCGCGTTGCGGACCGTGCTCGCCGAGCGCTGGAGCAAGCGCCAGGCCCAGCGCTGGTGCGAGCTGTGGTTGCCGGACAAACCGATCGAGCGCCTCACGAAGGGGGAAGTCGAACGCATCGCAGAGATGACGCACCGCTGGCGGGTAAAGCCGTCGGGGACCGAGGGCTACCGGACGGCCGAGGTCACCCTCGGCGGCCTCGACACCCGCCAGCTGTCATCCCGCACGATGGCGTTGCGCGATCAGCCGAACCTGTACTTCATCGGGGAGGTCGTGGACGTGACCGGCCACCTCGGTGGCCACAACTTCCAGTGGGCCTGGGCCTCCGGCCATGCGGCCGGCCAGGTCGCCTGAGGCGCGAAAGGCTTCGCGTGGGCACCCGGGAAGACCGGGCGATGCCGAGCCCCGCGAAGACCTGCGCGTTCAAAGCCTCGGCCTCGCGCTGAGTTCGATTATCGGCCCATCGCGCTGATGGCTTCCTCGGTCGCCAGTTGGGTCGCGAATTCACCCTCGAGGGACAGGCAGCTCGCCGGATCAATGGTGTTGTTCATCACCTGGCGCATCGGGCACAGATCCGCAGTGAACCGGCCCTCGGCGAAACCGTCATTGTCGTTCAGCTCCAGCCGATCGAACTCGACGCTCGTCGTGGCCCCGGCAGACCGGGTGTCGGCGACCAGCAGCCGGGTGCCGCCATCGGTCTTCATGAAATAGGAGACATCGGCCTCGTGTTGCCCCGCATGCACCGCATCCATGTCGTGGGTGGCCAGCATCCCCAGCTCGATGGAGAGCATGCCCGCGCGTTCCACCTGCTCGGATTCCGGATCGAAGCCGGCGATGCGCAGCCGGACATAGCGCCGGTCGACGCCGACGCCGGCCGCACCCATGGCCTGTTCCATCTGCTGGCGTTGCTGTTCATTCATCGTCGCCATCATCCGGGCCATCGGGCTTTCGGGCATCGTGACGGGCTGCCAGCTGGCCGAGGCCAGATTCTTGCCATCGACTTCGCCACCGAGGGTCACCCACTCCTGGGTGTGATTCTCAACCCGGGCCTGCACCGAACCCAGCGCGGTCATGCTGCGCATGTCCTGCGAGGCCATGCCCTGGATGCCCTGCGCGGCCACCGACGCGGACAGCGCTCCGGTTGCAACGAGCAGGACGGCCGCAGCCACGAATGGGCGGCGGGGACGGAAGGATGCGGTAGGAATCGACATGAAAATGTCCTCTTGCTGTGTGGTCTTGCGATGGCTTCCCGCTCGCAGATGCCCCTGTAGGAGGCGAGCCCCCTCGGCGATGCTCTTGAATTCCCGGAGGCCGAAGGTCGCCGAGGGGGCTCGCCTCCTACAGCGCGTCCAGCGCTTTCTGCGCCGTGGCGCTGTAGTGCTCGCGGTCGGCCGCGACCACCTTCTGCAGGAAGTTCTGCCACTGCGTGGCCGCTGCGGGGTCGTCTTCGATCCATGCCGGTTGTTGCAGCATCCCCTGGGCAAACTCCGCGGGAAAGAACTCCCGGTGCAGCGCCAGGTGCTCGACAAAGATGGTCGGCCCAAACAGGCCGATCAGGCCAGCCGCGGAGTTGGTGTCCGCGTTCTCCAGCGCCTTCATGTTCTGGTGCAAGGCGCGGTTCAAAAAATCCAGATCGGCCTGTTCGCCGGCGATCAGCTGCCCCACCACGATGCTGCCTTGTTCTCGGGCGGGCTGACGATCGAAGGGCTTCAGGCTCGCCAAATTCAACGCCACGACCGCGGCGGGGTTTACGGCCCAGTCCTCCAGATGCGCGGGCAGGGTGCGATCGAGCTGATCGAGGATCAACGCCGCGTATTCCGGCGAACGCCGCGCATTCAACAGGATTCGCTGCGCCCCCTCCGTGGTCTCGGCATCGGATCCGGCCCAGAGCATCCGAACGCTGTGCGTGTACACATATTCCGGATCCCGCTCAAGGGCCCCGCCGAAGGATGTGACGGTTCTTTGCAACGTCTGTTGGGCCTGCAGCATCGCCTCGCGGCCGTACTCCGGGTTGGAGGCGATCGCGAAGATCGGGTCCAGCGCGGGATCGGGGGGTACCTCCCGGTTGTTGCGCAAATACGCACCGAGCGTCTCCACACCCAGCGATTGATGCGCCTCGGACGGGCCTTCCTGAATCAATCGAGCCAGTGCACCGATCTGCAGATCGTGCACGACCTCGAGATTCATCTCCGGCGTGCCCGGTTCCGGATCACGTCCCTTGAACGGACGGGCAAGCTCCTGCGTGAGCCGCCCCATGGCGTCGGTCGCCGTCTTGATGGCCGCCGGCGTGTCCGCCGCCAGGGCCGCCTCCAGCATCCGCTCCATCGCCCGCGGCGCCCCCATGTGGGCCTGGGCGAACCGGCCGACCAGTCGCGGCTCGCG
>PWGH01000107.1 GCA_003555285.1 Thioalkalivibrio sp. | reverse complement strand
CCACCTACCGCGTGGCGGCGCAGCGCAACTCGACGCTGGTCGAGAGTCTGAGCGGGGCCGAGACCCTGAAGGCACTGGGGGGGGAGAGCCGGATTCAGGGGATCTGGGAGCGGGCGACCGCGCACCTGGCGCGCACCAATGCCCACAACCGGTTGTTGACCGCCAGCGTGACCCACTCGGCCCAGTGGATCCAGCATACCGTCGGCGTCTCCATCATCGTGCTGGGGGGGTTTTTGGTGATGGAGGGCAACCTCAGTATGGGGGGCATGATCGCCGCCTACCTGATCTCCTCCCGCGCGATGGCGCCGATCAGTCAAACCGCGGGTCTGTTGATGCAATACCACCAGGCCTCCACCGCCCTCGAGTCCCTGAACGGCATCATGGCCCTGCCGGTCGAGCGGGACGCGGAGTCGCAGTTCCTGAGCCGGGAGAGCTTCCAGGGGGCGATCACCTTCCGGAACGTGGATTTTGCCTATCCCGAGCAACCGACCCAGGCCCTGAGCGGGGTGTCCCTGCGTATCCAGCCCGGGGAGCATGTCGCGATTCTCGGTCGCGTCGGGTCCGGCAAGAGCACCCTCGCCAAGCTGATCCTGGGTCTGTATCAGCCGACGGCCGGGGCGGTGCTGGTGGATGGCATCGATGTGCGCCAGCTCGATCCTGCCGAGCTGCGGCGCAGCATCGGCTATGTCGGCCAGGACGTGATGCTGTTCTACGGCAGCCTGCGCGACAACCTGGTGGCGAGCGACCCGTTGGCCACCGACGATGCGATCCTGCGTGCGATTCAGGTCGCGGGCATCGAGGACCTAATCAATCGGCATCCCGAAGGGGTCGCGATGCAGGTGGGCGAACGCGGGGGGCGGTTGTCCGGCGGGCAGAAGCAGAGCGTCGGTATCGCACGGGCCGTGTTACACGAACCGAGCATGCTGTTGCTCGATGAACCGAGCAGCGCGATGGACAACGCCACCGAACAGGCCCTGAAACGCCGCCTGACTGAATTCACGAAGGGGCGTACCGCCGTGGTGGTGACCCATCGCACCTCGCTGCTGGACCTGGTGGATCGCATCATCGTGATGGACAGCGGCCGCATCGTCGCCGACGGACCCAAGGATCAGGTCGTCAAGGCCCTGCGCGAAGGCCGGATCGGCAAGGCGCCGGCATGAGCGAATCCCGCGAGGCCAAAAGCTTCCAGCGCATTGGCAAGACCGCCGATCGTGCCGGCCGGGTGGGCGCCCCCCTGGTCGACCGCATCTTTCGCCCCTGGCTGACCCGGGGCGGTCACGACCATGCCAACTGGGCGTCGGACGCGGACTGGGCCGAGATCCAGGAGCGGCCGTTGCGGGCGCGGGCGCTGCTCTACGGCATCCTGATCACCCTGGTCCTGCTGGTCTACTGGGCCTCTGTGGCGGAGATCGACGAGGTGGCGCGTGGCGATGGCCGGGTGATCCCCTCGCAACAGTTGCAGGTGATCCAGTCCTTCGACGGCGGCGTGGTTTCCGAGGTTCTGGTGCGCGAGGGCGATGTGGTCGAGCAGGATCAGGTCCTGCTGCGCGTGGATCCGACCCGGTTTCTGTCCGATCTGGGCGAGGCGCGGGTCAGCGATTCGACCCTGCGTGCGCGCCGGGTGCGGCTGCTTGCGCTGTTGACCGATACGCCGTTTCTGATCACCGACGATCTGCATAACACCTCGGCCTCGATCCTCGAGCAGGAGGAGCGTCTGTACGAGGAAGGCCTGCGCGAGATGCAGGCCCGTATCCGGATCGCCGAGGAACAACTGGTGCAGCGGCGCGAGGAACTGAACGAGGTGCGGGCCCGCCGCACGCAGGCGATCCGTGCCTTGGAGCTGGCGTCGCGGGAGCTGGCGGTGACCGAACCCCTGGTGGCCGGCGGCGCGGTCTCCGAGGTCGAGGTTCTGCGCCTGCGTCGCACCGTGTCCCAGGCCCGTGGCGATCGCGACCAGGCCACCGCCCAGATGAGCCGCATGGAGGCGGCGATCAAGGAGGCCGAGGCGAAGATTCAGGAGGTGCGCCTGAATGCCCGCAATCAATGGCGCCGTGAACTCGCCGATACCCTTGGCCAGATCGAGGGCCTTGCGGAGGGCAGCACCGCCCTGGAGGACCGGGTCCGGCTGGCCGAGGTGCGCGCACCCATGCGGGGCATCATCCAGCGTATGTTCATCACGACCCGGGGCGGCGTGATCGCCCCCGGGCGCGAGGTCGCGGAGGTGGTGCCCCTGGACGATCAGTTGTTGGTCGAGGCGCGCATCGCGCCGAAGGACATCGCCTACCTTCACCCCGGGCTGACGGCCAAGGTGAAGTTCACCGCCTATGACTTTGCCATCTACGGCGGGCTGGACGCGGTGGTCGAGCGCATCAGTCCGGATACCATCACCGACGATCAGGGCAACACCTATTACCAGGTGCGGGTGCGGACGGAGGAGACGGGATTTGACGCCGACCATCCGATCATGACCGGCATGGTCGCCCAAGTGGATATTCTTACCGGCCGTAGGACCGTGCTGCAATACCTGCTGAAGCCGGTGTTGCGGGTCTGGGATCTGGCCTTTTCGGAGCGTTGAACATGCAGGTATTCCTGATCGGCACCGACACACGGACGTCGCCCCGCTGGGGGGAGGCCTTTCCCGGACTCATCCTCTTGCGCCCCCCGCTTCCGGAGGCCCTACCGGCGGAGGCTGAGACCTGCTGGATCGATACCCAGTTGCCGGACTGGGAGACGCAGGTCGGTGTCGCTGCACTCGCGCACCGCGTGGTGGTGCACTCCCCGCGGCCGAACGACGAGGAAGGCATGGCAGCTTTCGATGCCGGCGCCCACGGGTATTGCCACAGCCTGGTCAACGCGGGGCAGCTGCGGGCCATCGAGCACACCGTGACCAGCGGCGGCCTGTGGGTGGGTGCCGATCTGATGAGCCGCATGATCCGGACCGTGCGGCGGCGCCAGCCGAAAGACCCGATCGCACCCCCCGAGGGCTTCGAACGGCTGACCCCGCGCGAGCGCGAGGTCGCACTGGCGGTAACCACCGGAGCCGCCAACAAGACCATCGCGCGTCAGCTCGGGCTGACCGAACGCACGGTGAAGATGCACCTGGGCGCCGCCTTCCAGAAGCTCGGCGTCACCGACCGCGTGCAGCTGGTCCTGCGCCTGACCCGGGCGGACGCCAAGCCCAATCGCGCCCCGCCAGCGCGGGCCGTGGCACTTCCGCTGCGCCCCCGACGCGCCGCCGACACCAAGCCCTGAGGGGCCCCCTGTACTTCAGTCCATCTGCCGCCCAAGCCGCGGCAGACCTATTCTTTTGTCATACGAAACTCGTATTGAAACCATTTAGGGGAAATCACCATGGCTGAAATCGTAATTGCAACCGTTGGATCCATCGTCGGCACCGTGAT
>PWGH01000052.1 GCA_003555285.1 Thioalkalivibrio sp. | reverse complement strand
TCCTCGCCAGCACCGACAGCCGCTACTTCACGGGCGAGGTGTTCTGTCCGAGCGGCTTCGAGACGACGACACGGTGAGGGCCGGCGCTCGACGGTCAAAACTCGCTACAGAGATCCACCAGACTCTGCGGAATACCCCCCTGGCGACGGATCTCCAAGCTTTGCAATTCCGTGATGCCAGGCGCGATGGCTACGTATTCGACGTTCCAGCCCTGATAGATCTTGTGCGCAGCCAGAAATCGTTCCGCCGCAACCGCAAGAGCCGGCATGGACCGGGGCAGCCTCTCGGCCTGGCGCTTGCAAGAGCCAAACCGAATCGTCTTCTGCTCCTCGGAAATTGCCACCAGGTCAACCTCCACATCCGAGCGGTCCCAGTAGCCTCGGATGCGCTCCGACAACGCAAAGTCACCCAACCCCAACCGGCTTCGCTCCTCGTATAGCTGCGCCGCCAGGTCCTCGAGGGCGTAGCCCTCGACCTCCTTCAGGCGCTGGTCCGACTGGGCGACCATCGTTTCCAACGGCCGGAAAGCAGAAGCCGAAACCGGCTTTTGCAGCGCAGACAGCCACGCACGCAGAAAATTGTCGCGAATGTAGTACCGCCCGCTACGCGCCTTGGGCCTGGCGAAGATTGGCAGTCGTCGTTCGATCATCCGGTAACGCTCGGTCAGGATCTTCAGATGCCCACCCACCTGCCGCGCTTCGCCCGGACCGGAGACCTCCGCCAGATGCGCCTCAATGGCCGCATTGTTACACCCGGGGTGGGAGGACAGAAACTGAAGCACCATGTCGTAGCGCCCGCGCAACTCTCGCAGGAACCAGTTATCGGCCTCGTTACGCAACGGCGACGAACTGGAAAAGAACAGCTTGCGCAACACCGTCTCCCGATCCGCATCCAGCACATCCTGCTCGTAAGCATCCCGGTAAAATTTCGGAACCCCTTCGAACAGGTTCCAGAGAAACAACAGTCGTTCGGGACTTTCATCCGCGTGCGCGCGCAGAATCTCCAGAACAGAGCGGATATCCAGATGCCCGAGTTCCAACGTATCCGTGGTCCGGTTGAACAGCGGCGCCTGACGATCATCCAGCAGGGCCGTCATCTCCGCGTGCAGCGAACCCAGCACAATCAGCCCACCGGCCACCTCCCCCGCCCTGGCGCTCAGCCGATCCACCTCCGCCTGCAGCAAGGAGCAGAAGTCGAATAGCGGCTTGCGATGGAAGTACTGGAACTCGTCCAACGCAACCACATACCCCGCTTCGGCCAGTCGAGCGATCAAGCGGGCCAGCTCGCCCAGGCTGTAAACGCGCTCTTCCAGGCCGAAGGTCTCGAGATAACCATTACAGGCCGCTACCACGCCCGCCGGATCTGAGTCCGGAATCTGGATGTAGAGCGTCTTCGTGACCCCCGCCGCCCGCAGCGCCTGCTGAATCAGGGTAGTCTTGCCGATCCGACGTCGACCGGAAATCTGCAGAAAAAACCAGCGACGCCTGGACAGAATATCCCGCAGCTGCCGCAACTCCGTCTGCCGCCCATAAAAACCCCACTGCGCACGTGCACCCATGAGAGAACCTTTAAGGTAAGATTTTTTACCTTACGCTACTACACACCCACATAGCAGGCAAACACAACGGCTTACGCTTGCTGCGTATTCCGCGGAAACTGGCCACTCATTGCCATTGAAGTCGTCCGCGCCGGCCTGCGTCTGCTGGAGGAGCACGAACAACGCCATCAGGCCGAACTGCAAGCCCTGCGCACCGACATCGCGGCCGGCAAAGCCAGCGGCACCCTGAAACCCGGCGAAGCGGTGTTTTCCCGGCTCGAGGCCAAGTACAGCAGACAGACTGTCGACGAACCGCGTTGATCCTCCTGACCCTCTGTGGTGTTGAATTAGGGGTGACCGCTCTCTGCCAGACTGCGGCCCGTCGCCAAGGCAGGCTGAGTGACCGGAAAGGGTCGACTGCTGTCCCTGCGGCAGGGGACATACGGGTATCAGCTCTGAACGGCCGGTCAACGAGAGCGGATGAGGGCTTCAAACTCATCGCAAAGATAACTCCCGAGACCGGTTCTTGGTGTCTACATTTAGACCTACCAGTGAAGGGCTACTGGTCGCGGACCCTGTATCGGCAGCTTGGCAGGTCATTAGCGCGCCCAACTGGACTGGTCACGGGGGAGCTGCCTGTCCGGGTCGTTCACGGTGACCGAATTATCATCCTTGAGCCGGTCTGAGTACACGATGAGATTCGTGCCGCCCTCGTGCACTTGGCTCGGAAAGAGAATGCCAGTGTAGCCACTGGTCAGCACCATGTCCGCAAGAACCCACGTCGGTGGCTCGATGTGCAGATCGAACCTCAAGTGCCGCCAATCCTCGCGCCAGTCATGCCAGAGTTCGTCCCAGGGTTCCCCACGGTGCAGTTGACGCAGGTCGACCAGATCTCGCAGCACCACGGTGTAGGAACACATCGTACAGGGTGGCAGGAAGGGTGACGTCTGCTGGTACTCGCGCAACGCGGTCACCTCGTCCAGCGACAGGTACAGCGCCTCAACGCCTTCCCGATTGAAGCGCCCACCTTGGAATGCGGCACCGGCGCCGCTTGTGGGTCGGCTGGCCCACTGCGGGGTGAGCGCGCGAAACAACGTGGTGCCCAGGGGCAGATTGACGAGAATCCCCCGACAAAGCCGGTGCTGAACGACTCCAGGTAGCCGATCACATCGTCGGTCCGTCCTTCCTGTACCAGTTGCAACAGGGTCTTGTGACGGAACGCAGGAATGGGTTCGTTCTTGACCAGGAAGATGGCACGTTGTGGATCCGGCTCCACTGCCGTGGCGGCCGACAAAACGCGCATCAGTTCACGCAGTGCACATTGCAGTCTTGGCGATTCCGGGTGGGTGCGCAGCGTGTTGCGATGAACCCCCGCAAGTTCGGCCAAGTCCTGCTGCGGCAGCCCGAGGATGGCGGCGACGCTCGATGCGGAGAACCGTGACGTACCGGGTTCGCGCGTTGATTCAAGCACGTCTGCGAAGATGGCGGTCATGGCGTTGCTCCTTAGGGGGGGCTGCTATGCACATTCTACGCACACTACATGCATGCTGCAAATCGCGGCTGATCCCGCCCGCGCCGGCGAGCGACTCAACCTGTGCCTGTGGTCGGTCCGTCGCGTCCAGGCCGGGTCATTTCGAGCGTCCCCTGTATGCTCGACTGGAGACACTCATCCATCCAAACCGGATGACCGCTCTGGGTCGCCAACCGTCCCTCCAGATCGGATCATGCTGATGTTTCCTCAACCACGAAAGAGGAGACCGACCATGAACGAAAGTGCAATGACCGTTGCTTACCATCCCACCCCCTGGAACAAGGGCAAGCTCATCGGCCAGAAACCACCGCTCAAGCTCAGAGAGATCTGGGCC
>PWGH01000153.1 GCA_003555285.1 Thioalkalivibrio sp. | reverse complement strand
ATCCGGCGGCACGGTGGTGCAGGAGACCCGCCTGTACGACCCGGACCGCGACGAGACGCGCCCAATGCGGTCCAAGGAGGAGGCCAACGACTACCGTTATTTTCCGGATCCGGACCTGTTGCCGGTGGTCGTGCACGCCGCGGACATCGAGGTGCTGCGCGCCGGTCTTCCGGAGTTGCCCGATGCCAAGCGCGAACGGTTTTTGTCCGAATACGGCCTGTCATCCTATGACGCCGAAACGCTGACCGGGAGCCGCGAGCTTGCGGATTTCTTCGAGGCGGTGGTGACCCAGTGCGGTGCGCCGAAGCTCGCCGCCAACTGGATCATGGGCGAATTCTCGGGAGCCCTGAACCGTTCGGAGATCGCGCTGGCGCACAGTCCGGTTTCGGCCGCGGCGCTCGGGCAGTTGTTGACCCGAATCCAGGACGAGACCATCTCCGGCAAGATCGCCAAGGAGGTCTTCGAGGCCATGTGGGCCGGCGAGGGCGATCCCGACAGCATCATTGCGGCCCGCGGCTTGACGCAGATCACCGATACCGCGGCGATCGACGCGATCATCGACGCGGTGATCGCCGCCAATCCCGGACAACTCGAGCAGTTTCGGGCCGGCAAGGACAAGCTCTTCGGGTTCTTCGTGGGCCAGGTGATGAAGAAGACCCAGGGCAAGGCGAATCCGGCGCAGGTCAACGAGCGCCTGCGCGAACGGTTGCAGGCCCCATGACCGAGTGCCTGCCGCCGCCATGGGCCGGGGATGCACCGGCCCGGGATTCGTGGAACCGGAGTTTGCGATGACCGAGCGGGATACCCTGCATCGCTTTGGCTTCGAACGCACGCCGGTGCGCGGGGAATGGGTGCACCTGGATGCGGCCTGGCAGGCCCTGCTCGAGCGGCATTCGTATCCACCGGCGGTACGGGATCTGTTGGGTGAGGCCTACGCGGCTGTGGCGCTGATCGCCGCCACCCTGAAATTCGACGGTGCGCTGATCCTGCAGATCATCGGCTCGGGTCCATTGCACATGCTGGTGGTGCAGGCCACCGGCAGTCGGGCCCTGCGGGGCTTGGCGCGTTATCGTGCCGAGGATCTCAAGGCGGGCGCCGAGGTGGAATCGATCCCCTCCGGGACGCCGGACGTGCCAGGTTCAGAGGCCTCGACCCTGGAGCGTCGATCCTCCGATTCGAGCGGATCCGATTCGAGGCCTCCGGAATCGAGCGCTTCGGAAGGCCGGCTTGCAGCCCTTTTCGGGGAAGATGCCCGGCTGGTCATCACGCTGGATCCGGGTGGCGGGCGGGATCGCTACCAGGGCGTGGTGGCCCTGGAGGGCGATTCCATGGCGGCGGCGTTGAATGCGTACTTCGAGCGCTCCGAGCAGCTGCCGACGCGGATCTGGCTCGCCGCCGACGCCAACGGCGCCGCCGGCATGCTACTGCAGGCCCTGCCGGGCCGGGATGGTGCGCCGACCCCGCGCGATGCCGAGGACTGGGTCCGGACGACTCTGCTCGGCGATACCGTCACGGCCGCCGAATTATTGCAGCAGCCAATCGAAGGCCTGCTGCTGCGCCTGTTCCACGAAGAACAGGTTCGCCTCCATCAGGCCCAGGAAATGCGCTTTGCTTGCAGTTGTTCGCGGGCCAAGGTCGAGGAGATGCTGACCCGCCTGGGTGCCGACGAGATCCGCGCCACGCTGGCGCAGGAGGGCGAGGTGGCGGTGACTTGTGAGTTCTGCAACGCCCACTACCGCTTCGATGCCGTCGATGCCGAGGCCTTGTGTGTCGCGCCGGAACCCCGGCCCGATGTCGGCTCCACGCGCCACTGAGCACAGGCACTCGGCAACGCAGCGGGCCCTACGGCAATTGGCAGCGCGAGCGGGTCCGTTCTCGCTGGGCCCGGTCACGGGCTCGTTATTGAGCCCGTGACCGGGCCGGCGATCGGCGGGTTTGGTCGACGGGGCCGCACACAGGGCAGTTCGGATCGCGGCTCAGGCGCAAGGTGCGAAAGCTCATGGTCAGCGCATCCACGAGCAGCAGGCGGCCGGCCAGGGTCGGCAGCCCGATCAGCAGCTTCATCGCCTCGGTGGCCTGCAGGCTGCCGATGATCCCCGGCAGGCTCGCCAGTACGCCCGACTCGCTGCAGGTCTCCCCGAGTTCGTCCCCCTCCCCGTACAAGCAGTGGTAGCAGGCCGCGTCGGGATCGCGAAGATCGAAGGTGGTCACCTGACCCTCGAAGCGGATCACCGCCCCAGAGACCAGCGGCGTGCGGGTGGCTACCGCCGCCCGGTTGATCAGGGCTCGGCTGGAGAAGTTGTCGGTGCCGTCCAGGACCAGGTCGGCCCGACGCAACAAAGCCTCCAGGTGCCCCTGTTCCAGGCGGCTCGCGATCCGGTCGACGCGGCAGTGGGGATTCAGCCGCGCCAGACTCTCGGCCGCCGATTCCACCTTCGCTCGGCCGATGTCGGCCTGCCCGTGCAGGATCTGGCGCTGCAGATTGCTCAAGTCCACTTGATCGAAATCGACCAGTGTCAGGTGGCCCACACCACCCGCCGCCAAGTAGGTGGCGATCGGCGAGCCGAGCCCGCCAAGCCCCATCACCACCACATGCGCCGCCGCCAAGCGTTCCTGCCCCTCGGTCCCGATGCCCGGCAGCAAAATCTGGCGGCTGTAGCGCAACAACCATTCGTCTTCGTCCATTTCTCTTCCCGATTCAGAGCGAGCTTGCAGCCTCCAACAACGCAGGTGTTCGCCAAAGTGGCGTGTCCACCGGCACAGCGTGTCCGCCCCGGTACAGCGCAGATTCTCGGTGCGGGGAGGACCTGTTGGCGGGTGTCGGCAGCAGGGATGCTGCCGTCAAGCCTACAGGGATGTATTCACGGCGTCCCGCCAACAGGTCCTCCCCCGCACCGAGAATCGGGAGGCGATCCCAACCCATCGAGCCGCACCGAGAATCGGGAGGCACCCCCAACCCATCGAGCCGTCACCGAGGATTCAGCCGCGATCTGCACCCGGCCGTGGCATCGCCGGATGACCGGGCTGTGGGTCGGGTCGGCGGTCGAGGGCGTTCCGCGCCGCTACCGGTATTCGCGCCAGTGCGAGGGGCGCTGGTCCCGGCAGCCGTGCTGGTGTTTCTGGTACTCGCGCACGAAGACCCGGCGGGCACACTGGCCGAAGCAATTGGGGTTGATCTTCAGGTTGGCTCGGCGGGTGTCCTCGCAATAGAGGTAATAGGCGCGGCGCAGGCGGGTCAACACGCTGTTGTCGATGTGAAAGCCCAATTCCTCCAGGGCCGACTCGATCTCGGCAAAGGTGAGCTCGCGCAGATCGTACCGAACCAGGACCCGGTTGCAGGCGGTGACGGAAACCTCCGACACCAACGGCGAATTCGCCAGCAACAGTGCGGCTGCCGGGGCCTGATCGGCATCTCGATGGGGACCGCGGAAGACCAGTTCCCGGGCGCAGAGGGTCGTGTCCATGGTTCTATCGTAGTGTTCCCGGCGTCGTTTTGCATTGTCGCTGCATCACGGGCCCAGGTGTCCGGTGTGCATCCCGATCCCGAAGGCGGGTTGCAACGCCAGGCGGTGGCTTTCACCCAGGCGCCTGGCCCTCGGTCACCCGTTCGTGGCCACCCGGGTCACGATGGCTGCCAATGGCGATGAAGCCGTGCTCGTGCAGCAACGCGCGCACCGCGGAACCCTGATCAAAGCCGTGCTCCAGCAGCAGCCAGCCGCCCGGTCGCAGCCGCGGGCGGGATTGCCGAATGATCAGCTCGAGATCGGCCCGACCCTGCTGCGGTGCCACCAGCGCGGTGCGTGGCTCGAACTGCAGATCACCTTGATCCAGATGCGGGTCCGCCGCGTCGATATAGGGCGGGTTGCTGACGATGGCATCGAAGAGCGGGCGCGGAGCGATCGCCAGGAGCCAATGTCCCCGGAACGCGTGTATGGGCAGCGCAAGCCGTTGGGCATTGGCGGCCGCGACGGCCAGCGCGTCGGCCTGGTGATCGTTGGCAAAGGCCTCCAGCGCCGGGCGCTCCGTCTTCAGGGCCAGGATGACCGCGCCCGATCCGGTGCCCAGGTCGATCACCCGGGCCGGGCCGGATGGAATCCGGTGCAGCGCACATTCGACCAGGAGCTCGGTATCCGGGCGGGGGATCAAGACGCGTTGATCGACCTGCAGCGGCAGGGACCAGAATTCGCGCTGGCCGATCAAGTAGGCGATTGGCTGTCCGGCGAGCCGCGCCTGGATCAGCGCGTGGATGGCTTCACATTCCTCGGCAGCGACCGGCTGATCATCATGGGCGATCAACGCGGCGGTCTGCAGCTGCAAGGTGTGGCCGACCAGCAGCCGCGCCTCCAGGCCGGCGGCCTCGATTCCGGACGCCGCTAGCTGCCGTCGGGCCTCGGCCAGCAGGGTGGCGATGGTGGCCGGCACGGGTGAGCGGCTCATTCCTCGGCGAGGGCGGCGAGCTGCTCGGCCTGGTATTCGTGGGTCAGTGGGTCGATCAGCGGATCCAGGTCGCCGGCCATCACGGCGTCCAACTTGTAGATCGTCAGATTGATTCGGTGGTCGGTGATGCGGTTCTGCGGAAAATTGTAGGTTCGAATGCGCTCGGAACGATCGCCGCTACCGACCAGGCTCTTGCGCGCGGCGCTCTGCTCGGCGGCCTGGCGGCTGCGTTCGGCCTCGTACAGACGGGCCGCCAGCACACTCAGCGCCCGCGCCTTGTTCTTGTGCTGAGAGCGCTCGTCCTGGCATTCCACGACCAGACCGGTGGGTAGGTGGGTCAGGCGCACCGCCGAGTCCGTACGGTTCACGTGCTGGCCGCCAGCGCCGCTCGCACGGTAGGTGTCGATGCGCAGATCGCCCGGGTTGATCTCCGGCATCTCCACGGCGTCCAGCTCCGGCAGGATCGCGACCGTGGCCGCCGAGGTGTGGATACGGCCCTGAGATTCGGTTTCGGGGACACGTTGCACACGGTGCGCCCCGGACTCGAATTTCAGCCGGGAATAGACGCCCCTGCCGATCATGCGCACGATCACCTCGCGATAGCCGCCATGCTCGCCCTCGCTGGCGCTCAGGATCTCCAGGCTCCAGTGGCGCTGCTCGGCGTAGCGGGTGTACATGCGCAGCAGGTCCCCGGCAAAGATGGCCGCCTCGTCGCCGCCGGTCCCGGCCCGAACTTCGAGAAACACGTTCGCCTCGTCGTGCGGGTCCTGCGGCATCAGGTGCGCCTGCAGGTCCTGTTCCAGACGCAGGCTCTGTTCCTGCAGGTGTTCGATCTCGTCTTCGGCCAGCGCGCGGACGTCGGACTCCGCGTCGGTCAGCAGGAGCCGGGTGGTCTCGAGGGCCTGCTGGTTTTCGGTCCAGGCCGCCCAGGCCGTGGCTACCGGCTCCAGTTGGCCGTATTCGACCGAGAGTCGGCGAAAGCGGTCGACATCCGCGGCCGTCTCCGGGGCGGCGAGCAGCTGCGCGATCTCGGCATGACGTTCAGCGAGCCCTTCGAGTTTGCGTCGGAACGACGTCTTCACGAATCATCCCGAGGATCCAGGCCCGTCTCGTCCGGTAGCAAGAACAGGCGGTGAGCCGCGCGGAACAGGTCGGTATCCCCGTCGTGGGCTGCGGTGTTCAGCGTCTTGCAGGGGCCGTGCATCAGCCGGTTGGTCAGGCTGTGGGCGAGTTGCTGGATGACCTCTCCGGCCGGGCGGCCGGCACGGATCTGCGCCTCGGCGCGCGCCAGCGATTCCTGACGAATGTCATAGGCCTGGTCGCGCAGGCGGCGGATACTATTTACCGAATCGCGGGCACGCAGCCAGCGCATGAATTCATCGGCGCGGGTCGCGATGATCTGTTCCGCCTGCTCGGCCGCTGCCTGGCGGGAGGCCATGTTGTCGTTGATGACCTCATGCAGGTCGTCGACCGTGTACAGATAGACGTCCTCGAGTTCCGCCACTTCCGGCTCGATGTCGCGCGGGACCGCGATATCGACCATGAAGATCGGGCGGTGACGCCGCTTGCGGATTGCCCGCTCCACCGCACCCTTGCCCAGGATCGGCAGGGGGGCGGCGGTGGAACTGATCACGATGTCGGCCCGGTGCAGGTAGTCGGGCAGGGCGGTCAGTGGGATGGGCTCGGCCTGGAAACGATCACCGATGGTGTGCGCGCGCTCGACCGTGCGGTTGGCGACGATCAGGTGCCCGATGCCCTGGCTGGACAAGTGGCGCAGCACCAGTTCGATGGTTTCGCCGGCGCCGATCACCAGGGCGGTCAGCGGCTTCAGGTCCCCGAAGATCTGGCGTGCCAGCGAAACCGCGGCAAAGGCCACCGAGACGGCGCTGGCGCCGATCGCGGTCGAGGTCCGGACGTCCTTTGCGGTGGCGAAGGCATGTTGGAACAGGCGCTCCAGGGACAAGCCCAGCGTGCCAGCGGCATGGGCATGCTGGTAGGCCATTTTCATCTGCCCCAGGATCTGGGGTTCGCCGAGGACCAGGGAGTCGAGGCCGCAGGCCACACGCAGCGCGTGCAGCACCGCCTCGTTGTCGTGATGACGGTACAGGTAGCCTTCGATCTCGCTGCGCCGGATGCCGTGGAACCCACCGAGCCAGTCCAGTACCCGATCCTCGCCGTGATCGTCGGCCTCGCGGAAATAGATCTCGGTCCGGTTGCAGGTGGAGAGGATGGCGGCCTCGGGGACCTGCACTCCGGAATGCAGGGAACTGAGCGCCTCCGCCAACTGGACGTCATTGACCGCCAGCCGTTCGCGCACCTGGACCGGGGCCGTCTTGTGATTGATGCCTAGAGCGAACAGCATAAGGGATAGTAGGACTCGGATCCGGACAGGGTCAATGACCCGGTAGTGTACTGCTTGGCGCCATCGGATACAGTTCATCCCGCGAAATGCCATTGGAACCTGCCCGGCCATTTGCCCGTCGATAGAGAATATCCAACCGTGTGGAACCCCGCTATGTCACGTGTACTCGCCGTCGCCCTGTTCGCGTTGATTCTCGCTGGCTGTACGCAAAACCATTTGCAGGCATCGGGTCTGAAGACTTCGGGTCACGGCGATCCGGGGGCTCCGGTCCTTTCGGGGCAGGCAGTGGATTCACCGACGGCCTGGAGTCCGTCGCGCGCCTTGGTGGATCCCGAGGCCGAGCTCCTGTTCAGCCTGCTGGCCGCGGAACTGGCGGCACAGATGGGGGCCTACGAGCAAGCCAGCGACTATTACCTGAGCGCGGCCCGGCTGAGCCAGGACCCAGCGGTGGCCGAGCGGGCGACGCGTCTGGCGTTGTTTGCACACCATCATCCGCGCGCCCTGGCGGCCGCCGAACGCTGGCTGGCCCTGGATTCGGACAGCCTCGAGGCGCTGCAGATCGCCGCCGTGCTGATGACCGGTGGGGCCCGCTCGCAGCAGGCCTCGATCTTGTTGCAGCAGCTTATCGAGCGACTCGGTGCGGAGGAGGGCTACCGCACCGTGGTCGCATTGCTGGTGCAAGCCGAGGATTCGGGTGCTGCCCTCGATGCCCTGGAGGCGGTGGTCGAGGCTCGTTCCGATGAAGCGACGGGCTGGCAGGCCTACGCGGAACTGGCACTGCGTCTGGAATACTTCGTGCGGGCACGCACGGTTGCGCGGGCCGGAATCGAGCGTTTTCCGGACGCGGTGGCATTGCGCATCACCCTCGCCCGGGCGCTAATCGAACTCGAGGATTCGGATGCGGCCCGGGAGACCCTGGCGGCCGCGGTCGAGGCCCATCCCGAGCGACGGGATGTGCGCCTGGCCTATGCGCGGGCCCTGGTGGATGTCGAGGATTTCGAGCGTGTACGTCCCGAATTCGATCGCCTGCTCGCGCTGGCGCCCGACGATGCCGAGTTGCTTCTGACCACCGCCCTGCTGAGTCTGGAGGCAGGGCAGTTCGGTCTGGCCCAGGGGTATCTCGAGCGGCTGCTGGCAAGCGGGCGGCGGATTCACGATGCCCATTATTACCTGGGGCGGTTGCATGAGCAGGCCGGCGATCTCCAGGCGGCAAAGCGCGCCTATGAAGCGCTGGGCGAAGGGGAGCATGCCGATGACGCCAGCCTGCGCCAGGCTCGGCTGGCGGCCGAGATCGATGGCCCGGAGGCAGGCCGCGCGCACTTTGCGGCCCTGCAGGAGGATGGCGACGAGGAACTGGTGCTGCGTGCCTACCTGGCCGAGGCCAACATGCTCCGTGAGATGGAGGAGTTGGAGCAGGCGCTGGGGCGTCTTGCCCATGGCCTGATCCAGTTCCCGGGGGACCGGGATCTCCTGTACCTGCGTGGCCTGGTGTACGAACGCGCCGGGAACACGGTAGCGGCGAAGGCCGATTTTCGGGCGATCCTGGCTGCCGACCCGGACAATGTTGCGGCGTTGAACGCGTTGGGCTATACCCTGGCGGATCGCACGGATCGCTACGAGGAGGCCCATGAGCTGATCCTGCGCGCCTACGCACAACGTCCGGACGATGCGGCCATCATCGATAGTTACGGCTGGGTCCTGTACCGGCTCGGGCGCCTGGACGAGGCCTTGGTGAAGCTGCGTGAGGCCTATGCCCTGCTGCCCGATGGCGAGATCGCCAGCAACCTCGCGGTGGTGCTGTGGGCCCTGGGGGAGCGCGAGGAGTCCCGGGCCATCCTGGATGCCGCGCTGGAGCGAGAGCCGGATCACCAACGCCTGCTGCGGGTGCACCGCGACCTTGGCCAGTGATCAGCGCGTGGGATCAGCCGAGGAGTGGGTTCGTGCGAGCGATGGTTGTAGCGTCGTCGGGGCGCTGGAGACACCTCGTGAGGTGTGATGTGGTCTGTCGCGGAACGTGTGCCGGCACGCGTCGGCCGCTTGCGTCGGTCGCGGCGATGCTGTCCGGGCTGTCGTTGCTGCTCGCGCTCGCTGGGTGTGCCGCGGTGCCGCAAACGGCTCCCGATCGTGCGCAGGCCGAGGTGGCCTTTGCGGAGCGATCGTTGAGCTTCGCGCCGATCAGCCATTGGCGTCTGGCCGGTCGGATGACGCTGGAACTGCCGAGCGAAACCTGGTCCGGTCAGCTGAGCTGGCGTGCCGAAGGAGCCGAGCAGGTGATCGACCTTTCGGGGCCGATGGGGCGGGGCGGCGGCCGATTGCTGCTGGGCGGGGATCGGGCGCTCTTGATCACCCGCGATGGGGAACACTTCGAGGCCGCTGATCCCGATACCCTGATCGCCCAGCTGACCGGCCGTGAGATTCCCGTGAGCGGCCTGGTCTACTGGGTGCGGGGCCTGGCACGGCCGGACGTCGGTTTCGATCTGCGTGCGGACCGGGAGGGGCGACCCCGACGCCTGATTCAGGATGGATGGGAGATCAGCTACGGGGCCTTTGAAACGGTCGGGGAGACCGCCGAAACGTTCTCGATGCCGAAATCCCTGCATCTGCACCGGGCCGACATGCGCCTGCGCGTGTCGGTGGACCGTTGGCAGTTGCGCCCCCAGGCGCCCGAGCCAGCAGTCTCCGGGCCAGCCGGCTTGAACCCGACCGGCTCGGGGGTGTGAGGGCCCGGCAGGTGAAGGCGCCGATCGGGGCGGCGCGGTTCCAGGCATGGTTCCCGGCGCCGGCGAAGATCAACCGTTTCTTGCACATCACCGGTCGCCGTTCGGACGGCTATCATGAATTGCAGACGGTCTTTCAGTTCGTGGACCTGTGTGACACCTTGCGCTTCGCGGTGCGGCCGGCGGGCCATTTCGAGATCCAGGCGCCGGAAGCGCTCACGGGGGCGGATAATCTGTGCCTGCAGGCGGCGCGTCTGCTCGCCGATCATTGTGCTGCCGATTTCGGTGTGCGAATCGAATTGAACAAGCGGATCCCGGTCGGCGGCGGTCTGGGTGGCGGCAGCTCCGATGCGGCCACCACGCTGGTCGCCCTGAATGCGTTATACGACCTGGGGCTGGATGTCGCGACCCTGGCGCAGCTCGGTTTGCGTCTGGGTGCCGATGTACCGGTCTTCGTGCATGGGCAGGCCGCCTGGGCCGAAGGGGTGGGCGATCGGCTGGTCCCGGTGACGCCGGATACCCCCTGGATCCTGTTGATCGACACCGGTGTCGCGATCTCCACCGCCCGCATGTTTGCGGCGGATGAGTTGACAAGAGACTGTCCCGCCGAGAGAATCGCGCCCTCGGATCCTGCCTCCCTGGATTATTCAGCGTTGGGCAATGTGTTCGAGCCGGTGGTGCGCAGGCATGCGCCGCCCGTGGATGCCGCGTTGAGCTGGCTGGAAGGCGCAGGGGTTTCGGCGCGGCTCAGCGGAACCGGAGGCTGCGTGTTCGGCGTGTTTCCGGACTCGGCCGCGGCGCATGCGGTGCAAGCGCGACAGCCCGTCCCCTGGCGCAGCTGGGTGGTGCGGTTGCAGAATCGTTCGCCGCTGTGCGCGGCAGTCGGACGATGCGAGGCCGAAGCGTAGAATCGAAGTGCAGGACCGAAGTGCAGGATCGAAGTGCAGCACGTGATTGTAGTTTCAATTGGGCCGTCGCCAAGTGGTAAGGCACCGGGTTTTGATCCCGGCATTCGCAGGTTCGAATCCTGCCGGCCCAGCCAAACGAAGTCGTGAGGCCAGGGGTATGTTTAGGGCGTCACGAAGGAAGGGCCGGCAGGAGAGAACCGGGTTCGACCGCCCCGCCAGCGGGGCGGAACGCCACCGCAGGTGGCGGCCCGAAGGCGGCGCGGCAGCGCCGTAATCCTGCCGGCCCAGCCAAGCGAAGTCGTGAGGCCAGGGGTATGCCCGGGCGTCATGAAGAAAGGGCCGGATGCGGCGTCACATCCCGGCCGCGGGTGCGGGTGTAGGGTTCCGCGCCAATCCCGCGCTACACTAGCGGGCCGGCCCGCCCCGTTCCGAGCGGGCCGTTCGTGTTCCATGCCTCAGACCGGGAAATAGCCGTGGTCGACAAGAGTCGAATGATGATCTTCGCGGGGAACGCCAACCCGCAACTCGCCCACAAGGTGGCCGATTACCTGGATCTGCGCCTGGGCAAGGCCACCGTCGGCTGCTTCAGCGATGGCGAAGTGCAGGTCGAGATCCTCGAGAACGTGCGCGGGCGTGATGTCTTCATCATTCAGCCCACCGGGCGGCCGACCAACGACAACATCATGGAATTGCTGATCATGGTGGATGCCCTGCGCCGGGCCTCCGCCGGACGCATCACGGCCGTGATTCCCTATTTCGGCTACGCCCGCCAAGACCGCCGGGTGCGTTCGGCGCGAGTGCCGATCTCGGCGAAGGTGGTGGCCAACATGATCGAGGCCGTCGGCGCCGACCGGGTGCTGACCATCGATGTGCACGCTGACCAGGTGCAGGGCTTCTTCAACGTGCCGGTGGACAACATCTACGCCTCGCCGATCCTGCTCGGGGACATCTGGCGCCGCGAGGCGGGTGCAGTGACCGTCGTGTCGCCGGACGTCGGCGGGGTGGTGCGGGCGCGCGCGATCGCCAAGCGCTTCGACGATGCCGACCTGGCCATTATCGACAAGCGCCGCCCGCGTCCCAACGAGGCCCAGGTGATGCATATCATTGGCGATGTCCGCGATCGTTGTTGTGTGATCATCGACGATATGGTCGATACCGCCGGGACCTTGTGTCAGGCCGCCCTGGCGTTGAAACAGCACGGTGCGGCCAAGGTCTACGCTTATGCCACGCATGCCGTGCTTTCTGGTCCAGCAGTTGCTAATATTGAAGGTTCGGAGCTGAATGAGCTGGTGGTGACCGACACCCTGCCGCTACAGCCCAACGCGCAGGCCTGCGGCCGAATTCGTGTGCTGTCGGTGGCCGAGATGCTGGCGGAGACCATTCGCCGTATCAGCGAAGAGGAATCCGTGAGTTCGCTCTTCGTGGATTGACCCCCGTTTTTTTTGGTTGACCCTGGTTTTAATTGACCCTGTTGTCCGGGGCCGCATCGTGCGGCCCCGTCTTGGGCCCTCGGCCCCCTTTGTCGCCTCATCTGGTCGCGGGTGAGGCGTATTTATTTGGAGAACGTCACCATGAGTCTGGATTTTGTCATCGAAGCCGAAGCACGTGTGGAGCAGGGATCGAGTGCGAGCCGCCGCCTGCGTCGCACCGGAAAACTGCCCGGGATCCTCTACGGGGGCCCCCAGGAGCCGGTTGCCATCACCATGGAACACAATGCGATCTGGCTGAATCTGAAGCACGACGCCTTCTATTCCCACATCCTCACCGTCAACCTGAACGGCAAGTCGGAGCGGGCCGTGCTGCGCGATGTGCAGCGCCATCCGTTCAAGCCGACACTGCTGCACGTGGACCTGTTGCGGGTCAGTGCCGACGAGCCGATTCGCGTCCATGTGCCCGTGCATTTCCTCAACGAGGACACCTGCAAGGGCGTGAAGACCGGCGGCGGCATGATCAACCGGCAGTTGAATGATATCGAAGTCGAGTGCCTCCCGGAGAACCTGCCCGAGGGGATCGATGTGGACGTCGCCAATCTCGAGGTCGGCGATTCCCTGCACCTGTCCGATCTGGTGCTGCCGGCCGGGGTGACGTCGGTGGCCCTGAGCCACGGCGAAGATCATGATGCGACGGTGGTCAGCATCACCTTGCCGCGTGGCGAGAAGTCTGCGGCTGCGGAAGAGGAAGATGAGGGCCTTGGTGGCGACACGGCCTAGGTTCAATCGGGACGGGTCCCGAGCATGGCGTTGCGGCTGATCGTCGGACTCGGCAATCCGGGCCCGCGGTATGCCGATACTCGGCACAACGCGGGCTTCTGGTTTGTCGACCGCCTCGCGAGCGACCGGGGCGGTGCGCTTCGGGCCGAATCGCGTTATGAGGGCGAGGTCGCACGGATCAGCGTGCAGGGGGCGACCTGTCTGCTGCTGAAGCCACTGGCCTTCATGAACCGCAGTGGCGGTGCCGTGCAGAAACTGGCGGCCTTCTACCGGATTCCCCCCGAAGAGATCCTCGTCGTCCACGACGAACTCGACCTGCCGGTGGGCACCGTGCGTCTGAAACGGGGCGGGGGCCATGGCGGTCACAACGGCCTGCGCGATATCCAGCAGCATCTCGGGCCGGATTTTGCCCGCTTGCGGATCGGCATTGGCCACCCGGGGGTCCGCGACGCAGTGATCGGCTACGTGCTGGAAAGGCCCTCCCGCGAGGAGGAGGCCGGGATGCGCGAGGCCATCGCGGCGGCGCTGGATACCGTCGACGATCTCGTCACGGGCGACTGGGACAAGGCCGTACGCTGCCTGCATGGGCGGCCGGCCCCTGACAAAGAGAAGGCACCATGAGCTTGAAATGCGGGATCGTCGGTCTACCCAACGTGGGCAAGTCCACCTTGTTCAATGCCCTGACCCGCGCCGAGATTGCCGCGGAGAATTACCCCTTCTGCACCATCGATCCCAACGTGGGCGTGGTCGAGGTTCCGGATCCCCGCCTCGGGGTGCTGGCGGGAATCGTGCGGCCGCAGCGGGTGCTGCCGACGACGGTGGAGTTCGTCGACATTGCCGGTCTGGTCGCCGGGGCCGCACAGGGTGAGGGGCTGGGTAATAAGTTCCTGGCCCATATACGCGAGACGGATGCCATCGCCCAGGTGGTGCGCTGCTTCGAGGACGACGATGTCGTGCACGTGGCCGGCCGGGTCGATCCGCTGTCGGATGTCGAAACCATCAGCGTCGAACTGGCGCTGGCCGATCTCGATACCGTCAGCCGGGCCATCACCCGCCTGACCCGGGCCGCGAAGTCGCAGGACAAGGAGGCCATCCTGCGCCTGGAGATCGCGGAGCGGGTCGCGGCGGGTCTGGACAACGGGGTTCCGGTGCGGGCCCAGGCCCTGTCTGACGAGGCCCTGGCGCTGTTGCAGGACCTGCATCTGCTGACCGCGAAGCCCTTGATGTATATCGCCAACGTGGCCGAGGGCGGTTTTGTCGACAACCCTTTCCTGGACCAGGTGCAGGCTCACGCCAGTATGGAGGGGGCGCAGGTGGTCGCCGTCTGCGCGGCGATGGAGGCGGAGATCGCCCAGCTCGAGGCCGAGGAACGTGTCGAGTTTCTGGCCGAACTCGGCGTCTCTGAACCGGGTCTGGACCGGGTGGTGCGTGCCACTTATCGGCTGTTGAAGTTGCAGACCTTCTTTACGGCCGGGCCGAAGGAGGTCCGGGCCTGGACCGTGCGCACGGGGTCCACCGCGCCACAGGCCGCGGGCGTGATCCACACGGACTTCGAGAAGGGTTTCATTCGCGCCGAGGTGATCGGCTATGACGATTTCGTCGCCCATGGCGGTGAGCAGGGTGCAAAGGATGCCGGAAAGTGGCGATTGGAGGGGAAGGAATACGTCATGAACGAAGGGGACGTTGTACATTTTCGCTTCAACGTCTGATCCTTCGCTGCGAACCGGTGGCCTGCCGGTCGCGGGTTCGTCGCTCGCAGCCCCCGGTCCCTCGTGGATCCCGGTCTGCCGCCACCCACCGCGTCCTGGGTCAGTCGGAATCCGTGCGGCGATGCGATTGCGATCGCGCCGCCGTGTGCCCATATTGAATCATCAGGAGGTTGCCATGGATGTCATGGATCGTATTCGTCAGCAAGTGGAAGAAAACCCGGTAGTGATCTTCATGAAGGGCACGCCACAATTTCCGATGTGCGGCTTTTCCAGTCGGGCCGCCGAGGCGTTGAAGCGCTGCGAGCAGGAGTTCGCCTTCGTCAACATTCTGGCGGACCCCGAGATCTTCCAGAACCTGCCCCGCTATGCGGATTGGCCTACCTTTCCCCAGGTCTACATCGACGGCGAACTGATCGGCGGTTGCGATATCACGCTGGAGATGTTCGAAAACGGCGAGCTGAAGAAGGCCGTCGAAGGCGCGCACGCCAAGCGCGCCTGATCCCT
>PWGH01000188.1 GCA_003555285.1 Thioalkalivibrio sp. | reverse complement strand
CGGTATCGTCGTCGATCCCCTCGTGCGCGGCCTGCAACGCCATCAGGACCTCGGAGGCATGGGCAAGAAGAACCTGTTCGGCGCTGATCTGTGCATATTCACCGGGATTCGGCGCCAGTTCCTCGAGTTCGGCGGTCTGGAAGCGCAGCAGGTCGATGCGGTCGCCTGCGGTTTCCTGGCGCGCGCGGGCCGCCGCCAGGTGCTGCTCGGCGGCGTGCAGGGCCCGATGGCAGGCGGTGACCTGGGTGCGCACCGCGGGCGCGACGAAGCCGTCCAGCAGCTCGCGCTGGACCGGGCGCTGCAGGAACTGCTGGTGCGCGTGCTGGCCATGGATGTCGACCAGCCATTGGCTCAGTGTCTTCAACTGGGACATTGTGACCGGGCGACCGTTGATCCAGGCCCGGCTCTTGCCCTGGGTCGTGATCACGCGGCGCACCAGCAGGCTGCGGGTCGCGGTGTCGGTGCCGGACGCGATGGCGGCTTGGCCATCGCTCCCGTCACCGCCCAAAGCATCGGTCAAGCGATCGGCCGAGCCGTCTGTCAACGGCGCAGCCGATTCCTCCAGCGCCTGTTCCCGAATCCACGCCGTCGCCGGATGGCGATCGGCGAGTTCGAATTCGGCGCACAGATCGGCCTGGGTTGCGCCGTCCCGAACGCTCGCGGCATCGCCCCGGTCGCCCAACAACAAGCCGATGACGTCGATCAGGATGGACTTGCCGGCACCGGTCTCCCCGGTCAGCGCGGTCATGCCCGGACCCAGATCGACCTCCAGCGCATCGATGATCGCGAAGTCGCGAATGGTGATATGACGCAGCACGGGCCGAGGCTCCTAGGGATGTTCGCCCCAGCGCAGCTTGGACCGCAGCATGCGCAGGAATCGATGGTTACGCGGGTGCATCAGCATCAGCGACTGCGGGTGGCGCTGGACCCGGAAGACGTCCCCCGGCGCGAAGTCCAGGTTCTCCTGGCCGTCGAGCGCCACCTGGGCCGGCGAGCGGCTGGCGCTGCTGAGCTTGAGGTCGATCACCGCCTGGCTGCTGACCACCAGGGGCCGGTGATTCAGGCTGTGCGGGCAGATGGGCACCAGCACCATCGCCTCGAGCTCCGGGGTCAGGATGGGGCCGCCGGCCGACAGTGCATAGGCGGTGGAACCGGTGGGCGTGGCGATGATCATACCGTCGGCCCGCAGGCGACCGACGTCGAGGCCGTCGATGAAGGTGTCGAACTCGATGATCCGAACCATGTGTTGCACGTGCAGCACCGCATCGTTCACCGCCAGGCCGCGATGGATCGGGGTTCCGTCCCGAAACAGCAGGACCTCGAGCATCGCCCGGGGTTCCAGTTCATAAGCGCCGTCCAGAACCTCGTTCAGCTCGATCGCGGCGCGGTCCGGCAACACGTCGACCAGAAAGCCCAGACGGCCGAGGTTGATGCCGAGTAACGGGGTGTCGTGCAGCGCGGTGATGCGGGCGGTGGCCAGCAGTGTGCCGTCGCCACCGATCACCACGACCAGGTCGGCTTCGGCCGCGAGTTCGGTCAGCGGCGCGACCCGGAAGGCGCTCGGATGGCCGCAGTCACGGATCGCCGGTTCCAGGATCACGTCCACGCCGCGCTGGTGCAGGGTGTCGACCAGGGTGTCGACCAGGGGGGCCGTGCGGGAATCTGCGGCCTTGCCCACCAGTCCAATCGTATTGAAGCGCTGTTGCATCAAGGCATTATCCGGTAAAGGGCGCGTGCGCGCACGCGCTGGCCGAATGCGCTCCCAGCGCCCGCGTCCAACCCTCGCGGTGGCGGGGGGTTGGACGCGCCGGTCGGGCTGGTGGGTGCGGGTTTGACCGCGGGTTTGACCGATCGGGTTTGACTGACACGGGTCTTGGCATAGACTGGCTTGGCACTCGGCAAGCTTGAGCGCTGACAAGGGTATAGAGGCATGCAGGACATTCAACTGGACGCACGGGCGCGAACGCTGCTGCGAACCTTGATCGAGAGCTATATCCGGGACGGAGAACCGGTCGGTTCGCGAACGCTGGCGCGCACCAGCGGATTGCAGTTGAGCCCGGCGACGATTCGCAATGTACTGGCCGATCTCGAAGAACAGGGGCTGGTGCACGCGCCGCACACCTCGGCCGGTCGGGTGCCGACGGCGGCCGGTTACCGCCTGTTCGTCGATACCCTGCTCGAGGTGCGCGCGCCGAACCGGCAGCAGGTGGAGGCGATCGAGGCGCGTTTCGATCCCGGCGCCTCGACCCAGGATCTGCTCGATACCGCCGGCACGGTGCTGTCGACCCTGACCCACCTGGCCGGGATGGTACGCCTGCCGCGCAACCGCCACGTGGCGCTGACCCAGATCGAGTTCCTGCGTCTGAACGAGCGTCGGGTGTTGGCGATCCTCGTGATCGACGGCAAGGAGGTCCAGAACCGGGTACTGGAGATGGAGCGGGATTGCCTGCAGCCGGAATTGCAGCGCATGGCGAACTACCTGAACACCCACCTGGCCGGCCAGAGCCTGCATGTGGTGCGCCGGCAACTGCTCACGGAGATGCGCTCGGTGCGCGAGGATCTGGATGCGATGATGCTGGCCGCGATCGACCTGGGCGAACGCGCGATCGGCGAGGACGAGCCGGATGATGTGCTGGTGGCTGGCGAGACCCAGTTGCTCGATTACAAAGAGCTCGCCGATCTGCAACGGCTCCGGCAGTTGCTGGAGGCCTTTCATGAGAAGCGCGAGATCCTCGGCGTGCTCGATCAGTGCCTGCGCGCGGACCGGGTTCAGATTTTTATCGGTCGGGAATCGGGTCTGGAATGGTTTGAGCATTGCTCCGTGGTCACCGCCCCTTACAGTGTCGATGGCGACATCGTCGGGGTGCTCGGCGTGGTCGGGCCGACCCGCATGTCGTACGATCGCGTGATTCCGATCGTCGACATGACCGCCCGATTTCTGGGCGCGGCCTTGAATTACCGTGCCGAGCCCCCAAAGACTCGATGAGCCAGCGCCGCAATGAGCGCGGCGCATCCGGCATTTCTTATCATCACCTATCACTACCGAGGAACCTATGGCCAAGCAACCGGAGCAAGGGGAACACGAGAACGGCGCACCGCAGAGCACGCCCGAGGCCCAGACGTCGGCGGCCAGCGAATATGCCGACGTGGCCCGAGCCGATGGGGGCGAATCGGAGGAACCGAGCGCGTGGGGCGAATCGGGGGAACCCGGTGGAGACCTCCAGACGCGACTGGCCGAACTCGAGGAACTCGCGGCGCAGCGACACGATCAGGTGCTGCGCGCCCAGGCGGAGCTGGAGAACCAGCGCCGCCGCTTCGAGCGGGAGCTGGCGTCGGCGCACAAATACGCGATGGAGCGCTTCGCCTCCGAATTGCTGACCGTCTGCGACAGCCTGGAGATGGGCCTGGACGTGGCGCGCAAGAGCGAGGATCCGGCCAGCATCATCGAGGGGACCGAGCTGACGCTGAAGGCCTTTCATCAGGCCTTCGCGAAGTTCGGCATCGAGGCGGTCGAGCCGACGGGAGAGCGCTTCGATCCCGAGCGGCACCAGGCGATGACCACTCAGGAGAGCGCCGAGCACCCGCCCAATACCGTGCTGGTCACGATGCAGAAGGGCTACATGCTCCAGGGCCGGGTGTTGCGCCCGGCGATGGTCATCGTATCGCGCGCCCCGGCGGATGCCCCTGGCGGGCAGGCTTGAAAAGCCGAATTCGTTCCCCATATTCCGTATTGAACGCGGGCCTCTAGCAGCACCGGCGCGCACGAACTGTCATTCATCCGGCCTCGCACCCATCCATGGGGCGCGGCACTGTCCCCTTTCATCGCAGGAGTGATCCATCATGGGAAGAATCATCGGTATTGACCTCGGTACCACCAATTCGTGTGTCGCCGTCATGGAGGGCGACAAGGCCAAGGTCATCGAAAACAGCGAGGGTGGCCGCACGACCCCGTCCATCGTCGCCTTTACCGAGGATGACGAGGTCCTGGTGGGGCAATCGGCCAAGCGCCAGGCGGTGACCAATTCCCAGAACACCTTGCATGCGGTCAAGCGCCTGATCGGACGCCGCTTCGAGGAAAAGGAAGTTCAGAAGGACATCCAGCTCGTCCCCTACCAGATCATCAAGGCGGACAACGGCGATGCCTGGGTCGAGGTGCGCGGCAAGAAGATCGCCCCGCCCGAGATCTCCGCACGGGTGCTGCAGAAGATGAAGAAGACCGCCGAGGACTACCTCGGCGAGCCGGTGACCGAGGCCGTGATCACGGTGCCGGCATACTTCAATGATTCCCAGCGCCAGGCGACCAAGGACGCCGGCCGGATCGCCGGCCTGGATGTGAAGCGCATCATCAACGAGCCGACCGCGGCGGCGCTCGCCTACGGGCTGGACAAGAAGCGCGGCGATCGCAAGATCGCGGTTTACGACCTCGGCGGCGGCACCTTCGACATCTCGATCATCGAGATCGCGGAGGTCGACGGCGAGCATCAGTTCGAGGTGCTGGCGACCAACGGCGACACCTTCCTCGGCGGCGAGGACTTCGACAACCGTCTGATCGACTACCTGGCCGGCGAATTCAAGAAGGAACAGGGCATCGATCTGAAGAACGACCCGCTGGCGATGCAGCGCATCCGCGAGGCAGCCGAAAAGGCCAAGATCGAGCTGTCCTCGAGCCAGCAGACCGACGTGAACCTGCCCTACGTGACCGCCGACAACACCGGGCCGAAGCACCTGGCGATGAAGCTCACCCGCGCCAAACTCGAGAGCCTGGTCGAGGACCTGATCCAGAAGACCATCGCCCCCTGCAAGATGGCGCTGAAGGACGCCGGCCTGTCGGTGAATCAGGTCGACGACATCATTCTGGTCGGCGGCCAGACGCGCATGCCCAAGGTGCAGGAAGCGGTGCAGGGCTTTTTCGGGCAGGAGCCGCGCAAGGACGTGAACCCGGACGAAACCGTGGCCCTCGGTGCTGCGGTGCAGGGCGGCGTGCTCGGCGGCACGGTCAAGGACGTGCTGCTGCTCGACGTGACGCCGCTGTCGCTGGGCATCGAGACGCTCGGCGGTGTGATGACCAAGCTGATCGAGAAGAACACCACCATCCCGACCAAGGCCAACCAGGTCTTTTCCACCGCCGAGGACAACCAGACCGCGGTCACCGTGCATGTGTTGCAGGGCGAGCGCGAACAGGCGAGCGCGAACAAATCGCTCGGGCGCTTTGATCTGAGCGACATCCCACCGGCGCCGCGCGGCGTGCCCCAGGTCGAGGTCACCTTCGACATCGACGCCAACGGCATCCTGCACGTGTCGGCGCGCGACAAGGCCACCGGCAAGGAAAACCGGATCGTGATCAAGGCCTCCTCCGGTCTGAGCGACGAAGAAGTCGATCAGATGGTCAAGGACGCCGAGGCCCATGCCGAGGAGGATAAGCGCTTCCACGAACTGGTGGCCGCGCGCAACCAGGCCGACGCGATGGTGCATTCGGCCGAGAAGTCGCTGAAGGATCTGGCGGACGAGGTCCAGGCCGACGAGCGCACCGCGATCGAGGCGGCGATTGCCGAGACGCGCGAGGCGATCAAGGGCGATGACACCGCGGCCATCGAGGCGGCCAGCCAGAAGCTCGCGGAGGCGTCCGGCAAGCTCGCCGAGCGGGCCTACGCGAAGGCGAGTGCCGGAGCTGCGGGCGAGGCCGGTGGTGCCGAAGGCGGTACGGAAGGCCCCGGTACGAGCGGTGCCGAGGGTGGCTCCGCCGACGACGTGGTCGACGCCGAATTCGAAGAGGTCGATGACGACAAGAAGAAGTAGACGGCACGGGCCGTCCGAGTTCTTCGGACGGCCCCGATCCACCCGATCAGGCCCGATTCGCCCGATCAGGCACGCCCGGAGCCTGCACCGCAGGCTCCGGGCGTGCCTGTTACACAACCGCATGCAGTAACCGGTGTAAGGATTCTTCAAGATGGCGCAACGTGACTACTATGAAATCCTGGGGGTGGCCCGGGATGCCTCCGCGGACGATATCAAGAAGGCGTTTCGCCGCCTGGCGATGAAACACCATCCGGATCGCAATCCCGGCAACGTCGAGTCCGAGGCGCAGTTCAAGGAGGCCAAGGGCGCCTACGATGTGCTCAGCGATACCCGTAAACGCGCCGCCTACGACCGCTACGGGCACGCCGGCGTCGAGGCCGCCGGTGGCGGCGGTGGTGGTGGCTTCGGCGACGCTGCGGGCGGCAACTTCAGCGATATCTTCGAGGATATCTTCGGCGACATCTTCGGCGGTGGCGGTGGTGGTCGCGGCGGGCAGCGCGTCTACCGCGGCTCCGACCTTCAGTACAACCTGGACCTGAGCCTGGAAGAGGCCGTCTTCGGGACCGAGGTCAAGATCCGCGTGCCGACCACCGCCACCTGCGAGGCCTGCGACGGTTCCGGGGCCGAACCGGGCAGCACACCCGAAACCTGCCCGACCTGTAACGGCGTTGGCCAGGTGCGGATTCAGCAGGGCTTCTTTTCGGTGCAGCAGACCTGTCCCCGTTGCCACGGGACCGGCAAGATCATTCCCAGCCCCTGCAAGGCCTGCGGCGGCTCCGGCCGCGTGCAGAAGCAGAATACGCTGGATGTGAAGATTCCCGCGGGGGTGGATACCGGCGATCGGATCCGGCTCTCGGGCCAGGGCGAGGCCGGAGTCAACGGCGGACCGTCGGGCGACCTGTACGTACAGGTCCGGATCAAACCGCACAAGCTGTTCCGGCGCGAGGGCAACGATCTGCTCTGCGAGGTGCCGATCTCCTTCGCAACGGCAGCCCTCGGCGGCGAACTCGATGTGCCCTGCCTGAACGGGCGGGTGGTCCTGAAGATTCCGGCCGAAACGCAGAGCGGCAAGCAGTTTCGCCTGCGCGGTAAGGGCGTGACCTCGGTCCACGGTGGCGGCGTCGGGGATCTGCTGTGCCGGGTCGTGGTGGAGACGCCGGTCAACCTGACCGCGAGGCAGAAGGAGTTGCTCCGCGAGTTCGAGCACTCGACCCAGGAGGGCGGCACGCGCCACAGTCCGCAAGCGCACTCCTGGCTGGACGGCATGAAGGGCTTCTTCGAAGACCTGAAGTTCTGGAACCGCTGAGGCGGCTTCGGCTTGGCGTCGATCGCCGAGGGCCGGACGCGGTCCATTGCGCCGGCCGCTTCAGATGGCCGCTTCAGGCGGGCGGTTCAGCGTTCGGGGCGCTAGTGGGCAGCGGGAAATCGGCGCGACTGAAGGTGTGACTTTCCAGACGGACGGACTCCAGCGCGACCGTGTGATCCTCGCCCGCCAACCGAAACACCACGCGCGCCCCGGCGGCAAAGGCCCCAGGGGTAAACACCAGCGCACCGGCGCGAGGGGTTCCCTGGGTGCGGAAGAACAGCCCGGATTGGACCGGACCGTGGGCGAGTGTGCCGCGCAGGAGCTGAATACGGGTGGGTACGCAGACTGCGGCCAGCGACTGGATGCCGACCGTGATCCCGTCGGCATCCGCATAGCGTAGCCAGCGGATCTGGCCGAGTTGCCACAGCACGCGTTGTTGCCGGCGGGTGCGGATGGCGATCAGGTCGCCGCTGAAGATCTTTTGCGCGGGTTCGGACAGGTGCAGGCTCAATCCGCCGGCCCCGAGATCCTTCAGCAGCGCCTCGGACGGGCGCAAGACCGGTGGCGCGGCCCCTTCATGCCCGGCCTCAGTGCGCAGGTCGATGCCCTGCACTGCGGCATTCCAGGCTGCGGTCAGCGGTTCCACCCCCTGCTCGGTCAACCAGTGCACTGCATCCTTGGCCGAGGGCCGCGGGGGGTGGCCCTCTAGCGTGAAGGCATGCGCTTCATCGGGGTCCCTGAGGCTGTTGGCGAAGGCAGCCGAAGTCCGTTCGGGGCGGCCGTCGTAGGGTCGGAAGGCCTTGAGCCCGGTGGTCGCCTCGTGCATCGCGACCTTTTTCTGATGCCGGTAATCGGCCTGGATCAGGGCATGGATATCCTGAAGCCCGGTCACGGTGACCAGGGGGCCGGCATCTGCCGGCTCTCGGCTGTACTGGCGCTTGGGGGTCGCCACCCAAAGGTGCAGCAATCGGCGGTCCAGGCCATTACGGCCCGGGTGCCAGGGTCCGGTGCCTGGCGTGGTTGGTTCGGCAAGGCGGCGGATGGCCGTCACTACCGGAGCCAGGTCGACGTAGCGGACGTGATCCCCGCCCTCCGGTTGGCCGAGCACCAGCGACGGCGGGCGATCCTCCTGCAGCAGCAGGCGCAACAGGGGCAGGTCGCCGTCGCTCCTGAGGGTTTGGGCCTCAACGCACCGTAGCGGCAGGGCCGCGAGCCAGCGGGCCAGGGCGTCGACCTCGCCCTGCTGCAACGCCGGGACGGCCGTGGCGCTGAGGACCGCAAGTTGCGCGGTGATCTGCGCCACGCTGGCCGCGGGCAGTACCAGGCTGGCCTCGCCATCGGCCTCGGCCTCGGTGGGCGGTGCCGTGAGCAGCCCCAGGCCTTCGGCCAGGACCAGAATCCCATGGACCTGCCGCCACAGGCCGGCCGGCAAGGGTTGATACAGTCGCCAGAAGTGCAGGCAGGCCTGCCCGCTGAGGCGCGCGGCCCGGCGAAGATGCACGCTGATCGCCGGCGCAATCAGGTCATTCGCTGGCGTAGCGGGGCGATCCGTTGGCGCGGCCGAACCCTCGGCTGACGCCGCGATGGCCGCGAGTACCTGCAAATGCAGGATGGCCAGTTCCTGCACCAGTCCGGCATGCAGCGTCGCGAGGCTGCGGCTCTTGCGGCCGAGCGGGATCGGAAGCTGTCGCATCCGCTGTTCCAGGGGAGCGAGCCGCGGCGCGATCCGGGTTTCCAGCAGATCCAGCAGGCCCGCGAGGACGTCGGGTTCGATCTCGGTCCGATTGATGTCTCGGAGGACTTGCAGCAACAGCGTCGCGGTCGTCTCCAGATCCCGGCTGAGCTGGCTCTCGATCCAGGCCTGCAGTCGTGCCGGCGTGGTGTGGACCAGGCCGCTGTGCTCGGCCGCCTGGCGCGGCGGCAGGATGGCTGCCAGGGGCAGAAGGTCAACGGTCATCGCGGGTTCCCGGGTGGGGCTCCCGGCCGGAAAGGCCGGTGCCTACGCCGCTCATTGTAGCCAAAAACGGACGGCGACTTGAGCGGACGTTCATGCTCACGGAGTGAGCCTCCACGTGGGGCGCAATCGGCAGGTTCCCAAACAGCGCCAGTGGCCTGGCCAAGCGGCCTGACCGAATCGGGCGAACCCTCAGGCCATCGGCGTCTTGCCCGGGTGGCCGGGAATCTCGCGGACCAGTCGGGGGACCAGATACCCCGGTAATCGCGCGTGCAGGGTCGCGTGCAGCGCTTGAGCGCGCTCCGCGTCGACCTCGAAATGGGCGACCCCCCGGGTGCGGTCCAGGAGATGCAGGTAGTAGGGCAGCACCCCCGCCGCGAAGCCGCGTTCCTGCAGTTGGCACAAGGTGTTCGCGTCGTCGTTCACGCCCGCCAGCAGCACCGACTGGTTGAGCAGCGTGATCCCGGCCGCGCGCAGCCGAGCGAGCGCCGCCGCCGCCGGCGCCTCGAACTCGCGCGGATGGTTCGCGTGCAGTACCAGCACGTGGTCCAGCCGGCCCTGGCCGAGCCAGGAAAAGAGTTCGTCGTCGACGCGTTCGGGCAGCACCACCGGCAGCCGGCTGTGAATGCGCAGCCGGGTGAGGTGCCCGATGCCCTCGAGGCGATGCACCAGCGCCCGCAGGCGCGGGTCCGAGAGCGTCAGCGGATCGCCGCCGCTCAGGATCACCTCGGTGATGTCCGGATGCTGCCGGATGTAGGCGAGTGCGGGTTCCCAGTCGCGCACGGCACTGAATTCGCCGTAGGGGAATTCGCGCCGAAAGCAATAGCGGCAATGAATCGCGCAGGCGCCGGTGGTGATCAGCAGCACGCGCCCGGCGTATTTGTGCAGCAGGCCCGGTGCGGCCATCGCGCCGGCGTCGTCGACGGGATCCGGCCCGAAGCCGGGCTGCTCCCGGGCCTCGAGGCCCTGCGGCAACACCTGCAGCAACAACGGATCGCGCGGATCCCCGGGCCGGATGCGCGCCAGATAGCTCTCCGGCACCCGGATGCGAAACAGCGCATGGCCTGCGCCCATCCCCGGCAGCAGCGCGGGGTCGAGGTCCAGGCGCCGCGCGAGCTCGTGCGGGTCGGTGATCGCCCGGGCCAGCGCCCGTTGCCAGGCCGGTGTCTGTGCGGGCGCCGTCGCACGGGGTATCATGGCGCGTTTTGTGAGCATGGTTACCTCGGTGGCCGGCTACCCCTACTGGCAGCGGCGGTTCCATCGCCGGGAGAATGACACGACATGGCAACGTACAGCACCAGCGAATTCAAGAGCGGGCTGAAGATTCTACTGGATGGCGATCCGCAATCGATCGTCGAGAACGAATTCGTGAAGCCGGGCAAGGGCCAGGCCTTCAGCCGCGTGCGTCTGCGCAACCTGCGCACCGGCCGCGTGCTGGAAAAGACCTTCAAGTCCGGCGAGACCGTCGAGGCCGCCGACGTGATGGACATCGACATGCAGTACCTCTACAACGACGGCGAGTTCTGGCACTTCATGGTCCCGGACACCTTCGAGCAATACGCGGTCACCCGGACCACCCTGGGCGATTCGGCCTATTACCTGAAGGAACAGGACACCGTGACCGTCACCCTGTGGAACGGCGAACCGCTGCAGGTCGCCCCGCCGAACTTCGTCGAGCTGAAGATCACCCAGTGCGATCCGGGCCTGCGCGGCGACACCGCCCAGGGCGGCACCAAGCCGGCGACGCTGGAGACCGGGGCCGTGGTCAAGGTGCCGCTGTTCGTCGAGGAGGGCGAGACCGTGAAGGTGGACACCCGCTCCGGCGAGTATGTATCCCGGGTCTGAGCCCGCGCGGATGACTGGGCGCCGATGAGCTGGCGTCCTGGGGCGGGTCCGGCGCGGGCCGAGCGCGCGCGTCTGAACGCCGTCGTGCGGCAGTTTTTCGCCGAGCGCGGCGTGCTCGAGGTCGAAACCCCGGTGCTGTCCCGGGGCGCACCGCTGGATCCGGGTGTCGAGAGCTGGCGCGCGCAGGCCCCGGACGGCACCGCCGGCTACCTGCAGACCTCGCCGGAATACCCGATGAAGCGGCTGCTGGCCGCCGATTCCGGCGACATCTACCAGCTCGCCCGGGTCTTCCGGGGCGACGAACAGGGGCGCCGGCACAACCCGGAGTTCAGCCTGCTGGAGTGGTATCGCCTGGGCTTTGACGACCAACGCCTGATGGCCGAGGTCGTCGAGCTGGTGCAGGTCCTGGCTGCGGCGGTCCCGCACTGGCGCGCGCCCGAGGCCTCGGTGCAACGGGTGACCTACGCCGCGCTTTTTCACAATGAACTGGGGCTCGATCCGTTGCACTGCGAGCCCGAGGCGTGCCAAGCGGTCGCCGAGGCCCACGGGCTGAACCTGGTCGGCGCGCTCGACCGCGACGGCTGGCTCGACGCGCTGATGGCGCTGGTGCTCGCCCCCCGATTGCCCCCGAACCAACTGACCCTGGTCTTCGACTATCCGGAGAGCCAGGCGGTCCTTGCGCGCGCGAGCCCCTCGGCGCCGGGCTACGCCAGCCGCTTCGAGCTCTACTGGGGCGATCTGGAACTCGCCAACGGCTTTTACGAACTGCAGGACCCGGCGGTCTTCGCGGCGCGCCGCGTGCAGGACCTCGCAACGCGCCAGCGCCGCGGCCAGACGATCCCCGAGGCCGATCCGTTCCTGCCGCAGGCCCTGCAGGCCGGCCTGCCCGACTGCGCCGGCGTGGCCCTCGGCGTCGACCGGTTGCTGATGCGCCTGCTGGATGTCGACGACATCGCCCGCGTCATCGACTTCCCCTGGGGCCGCGCCTGAAGCGACCCGTTGTTCCCTTCGTGCCCGGACCTTGCTCCGGTGTGGCCACAAGGACCCCGGGGCGTGTTCGTCTATAATAAAACGCTCATTCATCGCAAGGCGGGCGCCGGTGCCCGCGGGGTCGAGGCCAACATGAAAAAGGGCGAGAAGGCGAAGGATCCGACCGAACTCGAGGCCAGCCTGGCCGACACCAGTGTGGAAACCTACACCGTCACCCAGCAGAGCGCCGAGGCGCAGGACGCCCAGTTCAGCGCGGCCGAGGACATCCTGGCGCGTTCGGGCGACCCACCCGCCGACTACGCGGCCGCGCTGAAAACGCTCGAAGCCATTCTGGAAGGTGCGTCGCCCGACGACGCCGTCGCCCTGAAGACCGCGCTGCTGCGCTGGCAGCAGGACGACACCAAGTTGCCGATTAGCCCCGATGACGAACTCGTCGAAGACTGGCGCACCGGCATCTATCCCTACAAGAACCGCCTGTCCCGCAAAAGCTACGAACGCCAGAAATACCACCTGCAGGTCGAGTTACTGAAGCTGCAGTCGTGGGTTCGCGAGACCGGCCAGCGGGTCGTGATCCTGTTCGAAGGCCGCGACGCCGCCGGCAAGGGCGGCACCATCAAGCGCTTCATGGAACACCTCAACCCCCGCGGCGCGCGCGTGGTCGCGCTGGAAAAACCCACCCAGGAGGAACTGGGGCAGTGGTATTTCCAGCGCTATTTGAAGCACCTGCCGACCGCCGGCGAGATCGTGCTGTTCGACCGCTCCTGGTACAACCGGGCGGGAGTCGAACGGGTGATGGGCTTTTGTTCCAACGCCGAATACCTGACGTTCATGCATCAGGCCCCCGAGATGGAACGCCACCTGGTGAACAGCGGGATCCGCGTGATCAAGCTGTGGTTCTCGGTCAGCCGGCAGGAACAGCGCCGGCGGTTCAAGGAGCGCAAGCTGCACCCGCTGAAGCAGTGGAAGCTGAGTCCGATCGACCTGGCGTCGCTGGACAAGTGGGACGAGTACACCACGGCGAAGGAGGCGATGTTCTTCCACACCGACCACTCCGAATGCCCCTGGATCGTCGTCCGGTCGGACTGCAAGAAACGGGCGCGCCTGAATGCGATGCGCTACGTGCTCAATTCCATGGACTACGAGGGCAAGGACGCGCGCAACCTGTCGCCGACCGACCCGCTGATCGTCAACCGGGCGACCTTCACCGGCAACATCGGCTAGCGGTTCAGGCGAGCGAGCCCTGACCAAAAGCTCACGCGACCTCGGCAATCATCACGCGTCCGTTGCGGCGTTCCAGCCGGATCAACAGCGTCTCTAAACGGGGACAGATTTATTTTTTTCCGTAAAGACCTGACCCCGAAATTGAGAAATTGGCCGCAGAACATGATCCTGCCTTACTCAGACGCAATGCAATTCATCGAGGGCTACAAATCAGTCCTCTTCGAAGTGCTTTTGCGGGCAGGCGATAAGCAGGGGAAGGATCTGCTGGCGGATCTTGCGAAGGCGAGAAGGCACGCTGCGAAAGATGCCACCGCAATTGCAAATGCCATAGCGGCACTGAGTGCCCGCGGCGAACGACTGGACGACGCGGTTGCATTGGCGATTAAGTCACTGCGTGTCGGTCGTTGGGTTCATCTTCGGAATACGACAAAGTATGCGCTGCTGTTTGACGCCAAAGTCGAGAACGCCTACGCGGTAAAGGCCTTGACGAATCCGCTTCACGAAGTTACAGGCATGAAGGCCTTCATCTTTGAAGCGGGTCTGATTGAGTATCGAGGCCAGTACGTCTGCGACGGCCTCGTAGGACAGCCTGTCCAACTTGGCCCCGGAATCAGAGCCGATCTGAAGGAGAGCTACGCTCGGATCAAACAAGCAGGCCGTTTCCATGCCCGCCCTGAGATTTTCGTGGGAATGTGAGACCTGGGGTTTTCGTTCGCTAGCGGCGGCTCCGCCGAACGAGCGCGGACCGCAGCTCACACGACCTCGGCGATCACCACGCGTCCGTTGCGGCGCTCCAGCCGGATCAACAGCGTCTCGCCCGCCCCCTTGTCCAGCAGGTGGGTGCGCGGGGTGTCGACGAAGCGGCCGTGATAGCTGGTGCTGTGGCTGGACACCACGGTCGCGCCGTCCTGGTCATAACACCAGATGATCAACGCGCCCACCTTGTCCAATTGAACCTTGTAAGGGCCCACGCACTGGCGGGCCCGCGACGGCGTTCGATGTTCGACGACGTAGCTCGCCCCGTGGGCTGGCCCCACGCGCGCGGCGCCGGCCTTGAGGTCGAAGGCGATCCGGGTGGCGGCATCGGTGATGCAGCCGGCCAACAACGCCACCGGGAGCAAGACTAGAAGCCTGCACAGGTTTGACAGGGTCGGTGTTCCGTTCACGGTTTGGCTCGAGGGCGTCGGCGCACCGGATGGGTGCGCCAAGAGTGTAGTCCCTTGGGGTTCGAACGAAACCAGAGCACCGCCCCAAGCGGATGCGATAGGCTGATGGTGCGGCACCGGCAGAACGAGGCGACCTGATGGGCAGCAACGACCACCGTGTCCAGGAGCTCTTCTTCGAGGTCTACGAAGCCCTGCCCCGGCAGGGTCCCGGCAATCGCGCGTGCGCGGTCCGAGCTCTGGCCCATTGCCGCGAACTGCCCCCCGCGCCCGCGATTCTCGACCTGGGGTGCGGCGTCGGCGGACAAACCCTGCAACTCGCGGAGCTCACAGCGGGCACGACCGTCGCGATCGACCGCCATCCGCCGAGCATCGAACGGCTCGAGGCGGCGATCGCGGCGCACGGGCTTTCACACCGCGTCCGCGCGAGGCTCGGCGACATGGCGCACCCGGAGCAGCCACCCGAAAGCTTCGACCTGATCTGGTCGGAAGGCGCGCTCTACAGCATCGGGCTGCCGGAGGCCCTGCGCGTCTGCCATGGTCTGCTGCGCCCCGGCGGCTACCTGGCCTTTACCGACGCCATCTGGCGCAAGGAAGGCCCGCCG
>PWGH01000152.1 GCA_003555285.1 Thioalkalivibrio sp. | reverse complement strand
TGCCGTCGCATTCCGTGAGCAGATGGACCCCGCGGCGCTGGAGGCCTGGATTGCGGGCTTCGGCATCACCGCACCGGTGGTCTTCGTGCTGGTGTACGCGCTGGCCTCGGTGCTGTTCCTGCCCGGCATGGTGATGACCCTCGCCGGCGGCGCGCTGTTCGGGCCGGTCTGGGGCACGCTGATCAACCTGGTCGGCGCGACGCTGGGCGCGACCGCGGCCTTCCTGGTCGCGCGCCACCTCGGCGCGGACTGGGTGTCGCGCCGCCTCGGCGGACGGCTGAAGGATCTGGTCACCGGCGTCGAGGCCGAGGGCTGGCGCTTCGTCGCCTTCGTCCGCCTGGTCCCGCTGTTCCCGTACAACCTGCTGAACTACGCGTTGGGCCTGACCCGGATCCGGCTGCTGGCCTACATCGGTGCGACCTTCGTGTTCATGGGCCCGGGGGCGTTCGCCTACACCTACGTCGGCTACGCCGGGCGCCAGGCGATCGCCGGCGGGGAAGCGGCGATCCAGACCGGTCTGATCGCGCTCGCCCTGCTCGGCGCGGTGGCCTTCCTGCCGAGGCTGATCAAGCGCATGCGGGGGTCGGCCTCCTGGGTCACCGTGGACGAACTCGCCACGCAGTTGGCCGGCGACAATCCGCCGCTGGTGGTCGACGTCCGCAGCCCGAAGGAATTCCACGGCGAACTCGGCCACATCGAGGGTGCGCTGAACCTGCCGCTGGACGAACTGGAATCGCACCTGGACGAACTGCCCACCGATCGCCCGCTCGCGCTGGTCTGCCACACCGACCGGCGCTCACGCACCGCCGCACGCCTGCTTCACCAACGTGGCTACGCGCCGGTTGTGATTGTCCGCGAAGGAATGACGGCTTGGCGGGCCGCCGACAAGATCCTGGTGTTCTGAGGCACGGGGGGGCTTGAGGGAACCACGCCGTGGGCATTCGGCGGATCGTCGGATCGTCGTGCCGATACGTGCAGTGAAAACAGCCTCGCTTGCCGGCGCACGCTGCAATCTCCCGGCCGGTGGTCGACTGCAGCAGGGCCGAGCGACATCACCGGCTTCACGTCCCGTTGGGCGAGGTCGGCGCCGGAGACGTAGACGTTACGCTCCGGGCCGATGCCCGATTCAGGCAAGGTCGAAGCGGTCTGCGTTCATGACCTTGGTCCAGGCCGCCACAAAGTCCTTGACGAACTTCTCCTGGTTGTCGTCCTGGGCGTAGACCTCCGAATAGGCGCGCAGAACCGAGTTGGAGCCGAACACCAGATCGATGCGCGTCGCGGTCCACTTCACCGCGTTCGTCTTACGGTCGCGGATCTCGTAGAGCTTGTCGCCGGCCGGCTTCCACGCATAGGCCATGTCGGTCAGGTTCACGAAGAAGTCATTGGTCAGCACGCCCTCGCGGTCGGTGAGAACGCCGTGTTTGGTGCCGCCGTGGTTGGTCCCGAGCACGCGCATGCCGCCGACCAGCACCGTCATTTCCGGCGCCGTCAAACCCATCAGCTGCGTCCGGTCGAGCATCAGTTCCTCGGGCGCGACGTCGTAGGCCGAGCTGAACCAGTTGCGGTACCCGTCCGCGATCGGCTCGAGGACCCGGAAGGAGCCCGCGTCGGTCATCTCGTCGGTCGCGTCGCCGCGGCCCGGTGCGAAGGGCACGGCGACATCGAAGCCCGCGGCCTTGATCGCCCTCTCGATACCGACGTTGCCGGCCAGCACGATCACGTCCGCGAGGCTGGCGCCGGTCTCCCGGGCGATCGGCTCGAGCACCGCGAGGGCCTTCGCCAGACGCGCCGGTTCGTTGCCTTGCCAGTCCTTCTGCGGTGTGAGGCGGATGCGGGCGCCGTTGGCGCCGCCGCGCAGGTCCGAGCCACGGAAGGTGCGGGCACTGTCCCATGCGGTCGCTACCATTTCGGCGATCGAAAGCCCACTGTCCACGATCCTGGCCTTGACCGCCTCGATGTCGTAGTCCGGGCGGCCGGCCGGAACCGGATCCTGCCAGACCAGCTCCTCCGCCGGCACGTCGGGCCCGAAATAGCGCGCCTTCGGCCCCATGTCACGGTGGGTCAGCTTGAACCAGGCCCGTGCGAAGGTGTCCTTGAAATACTCCGGATCGCTGCGGAACCGCTCCATGCATTCGAGGTAGATCGGATCCATCTTCATCGCCATGTCGGCGTCGGTCATGATCGGATTGTGCCGGATCGAGGGATCGCTCGCGTCGACCGGCTTGTCCTCTTCCTTGATGTTGATCGGCTCCCACTGCCAGTGCCCGGCGGGGCTTTTCTTCAACTCCCACTCATGGTCGAGCAGCATGTCGAAGTAGCCCATGTCGAACTTCGTTGGCTCCTTCGTCCAGGCGCCTTCGATGCCGGAGGTCACGGCGTTGCTGGCGAGGCCGTGCATATCGGGGTTCATCCAGCCCATGCCCTGATTCTCGACATCGGCTGCCTCGGGCGGGAGACCGAGCCTGGACTCGAGCCCGTTGCCGTGGGTCTTGCCGACAGTGTGGCCGCCGGCGGTCAGTGCAGCGGTCTCCTCGTCGTTCATCGCCATGCGCGAGAAGGTAACCCGCACGTCATGCGCTGATTTCAACGGGTTTGGCTTGCCGTCACGGCCTTCGGGGTTCACATAGATCAGGCCCATGTGAACCGCCCCGAGCGGCTCTTCCAGGGACTCCGCATCTTCTTCGTTGGCGTAGCGGAGGATGCTCTCGGCCAGCCATTCTTTCTCCGAGCCCCAGTAGACGTCCTTCTCAGGGGCCCAGATGTCTTCGCGGCCGAACCCGAAGCCGAAGGTCTTCAGACCCATCGACTCGTAGGCCGTATTGCCCGCGAGAATGATCAGGTCGGCCCAGCTGACCTTGTTGCCGTACTTTTTCTTGATCGGCCAAAGCAGCCGGCGGGCCTTGTCGAGGTTGCCGTTGTCCGGCCAGGAGTTCAGCGGGGCGAAGCGCTGGTTGCCGGTGCCGCCGCCGCCGCGGCCGTCGAACAGCCGGTAGGAGCCCGCGGCGTGCCAGGCCATGCGGATCATCAGGCCGCCGTAGTGGCCCCAGTCCGCCGGCCACCATTCCTGGCTGTCGGTCATCAGGTCGAGCAGGTCCTTCTTGAGCGCCTGCACGTCGAGCCTTTCGAGCTCCTCGCGATAATTGAAACCCTTCCCCATGGGGTCGGTCTTCGTGTCGTGCTGGTGCAGGATGTCGAGATTGAGTGCATTGGGCCACCACTCGGTCACCGAGCGTTCGGCGGTTGTCATCGAGCCATGCATGACTGGACATTTCGATGCGGACATTTTGCTCCTCCTGCCGTGTCAACGAGGTTTTTTGGAAACTTCCAGAAATGTATAATCCGAAAATGGCAATTAATCCAATATTTTATATAGAACATCTTGATAGCTTTTTACAATTGAACTCTGAATCTGTGCCGTTCGCCATGGGACTTCCGCGGC
>PWGH01000294.1 GCA_003555285.1 Thioalkalivibrio sp. | reverse complement strand
GGGGCCCGACCCCAGCCGGTGCTCGCCGGTTAAGGTGAAATGCAGGTTGAGGGGCAGCCCCGCGCGGGCGGCGGCGCGGCTCAGCCCGACGGCCTCGGGGATGTTGTTGAAGGTCGCCGCCCACACCAGATTGACACCACAGTCGCGTAACGTCGCGAGCTGGATTGAGTGATAATCCTCGGCCTCCGCGACCGAGATCTCGCGGTTGGCCGCGTAGGCATCACCACGCGGGCCGACGCAGCCGCAAATCACGATATCGGGCAGGTCGTCGCGGTAGGGCGCCGAGACATCGCGCAGGAAATCGATGCAGCGATGCTGCATCTCGGCCAGCCCCTCACGCGAGTAGCCTAGCTTATGCGCCCAGTCCGGATTCGCGCGGTAGTCGAAACCCGCGAGCATCGCGCCGAACCCGTGCCAGGCGATTGTGTCGAGAAGCCTGCGATACATGTCCCGCAGATCTGCGACGGCCGCGGGCTTGTCCATGAGCTCGAACATTGCGAATTCTCGGAGCTCGTGGCCGTATCGGAACATGATCTCGGTCTCGGTGCCGCCTTCGGTGAGGTAGAGCAGCCCCGCCCGTCGTGGCTTGAAGGTGGCGGCGGCCTGATAAGTGGCGGGTGTCCTCGTATGTGCTGAGTCGTGTTCCATGCCATTGACCTTTTTGCCTTTGTTTCGGTGCCGGAAGCACTCTAATCCCTTAAGTCCGAGGGTTTCTACTGAACGCGCGGTCGGATTCGCGACCAACAGGCTTTGTTGTTTGAAGTCATCATGTTATCCTTGGCACCTATCTGTAAGAGAGGGGACGCCCCGCCGTGAGCGACAGCAGAACAGACCAAAGGACCAGTCGTCCGTCCGGTTCGGTTGCAAGCAAGGGCGATGAAACCCGGCAGCGGATTCTAGATGCCGCTCAGACGGCCATTATCAAAAAGGGCTTCACGGGCACATCCATCGACGAGCTGATCAGCGAATGCGGCCTGTCGAAAGGCGGTTTCTTCTATCATTTCCATGACAAAAGCGACCTAGCCAAGGCGCTGCTGCGCAGATACATTGAGGAGGACGAGCGGATATTCGACGAAGTCTTCGCCCGCGCCGCGTCGCTGGTCGATGATCCGCTCCAGGTCTTCCTGCTGGGGCTCAGGTTTCTGGCGGAAGTGATGGGCGACATGCCGAATGGGCATCCCGGATGCCTCGTGGCAATCTCCTGCTATCAGGAGCGTATGTTTGACCGAGAACTCAAGGTGCTGAACGCGCAGGCGGTTCTGCAGTGGCGTCGCCGGTTCCGAGCAATGCTGGACGATATCGCCATTCGATATCGCCCCCGCGAACCGGTGGATCGCGACGAACTTGCCGACATGGTCTCGACCCTTCTCGAAGGCGGGATCGTCTTGTCCAAGGCCCTCGCGGATCCTGACTCGCTCTCGCGCCAGATCCTGACCTTCCGGCTGATGGTGCAGGCCCTGTTCGTGCCGATTAATGCCGCCGAAAAGTGACGATGCCCCGTGTTCGGCGGTCCATCAGAGGATCGGAACGGCCAAAGCGCTTGCCGAGACGCACGGCCATGAAGGGTGCGAGGCGGATTACCATCAACACACTCCGCAATAGCCATTCAGCGACACACTGCTCCGGCGAGTTCGCTCCGTTAAGGGGAGCGACCGATTCAAGCAAGCTGTGCTGCAGCGAAGGAGAACACTATCAATGACCGCTCAGGGCCGGAGTACGTAGATCCTGTCGTCGCCTTCGCAAGGAGCTGAGAGCGATCTGACAGCAGGGCAATTGCGGTATCAGCCCACAGCGGTCACTCACTCTACCTGAGATCATGCAAAGATTTCGCGCATTCGAGATCTCGACTGAAGCCTGCGGCGCTGTAGCGCCGCAGGTGCCTCAGTGCGTGGCAAGGACCTCGCTTTCGGCGAAGTAGAGGTGGAGTTGGTAGAGCGGTTCTTGGAACGGCCCGACGCCGTCGGGCTTGAACTCCATGTCGATCCGGGTGATCGGTGGGGTCTGCATCCCGGTGGTGATACCGGTCCAGTCGGTGGCGGCGACGAACTCACTGGCCAAGAACATGTATTCGACACAGACGACTCGTCCTTCGATCTCGCAGTAGATCGGCCCGAGTGGCAGGTTTGCCGGGTCGGCCCAATGCGCACCCATCTGTGGCACATGCGGGCTGATCGCAACCGCCTCGGGCGCGATGTCTGCAAGCAGGGGCAAATGCGAAAGCCCATCCGCGGCTGCTGTCGTGGCAAGGGGCAGGCAGGCGCCGACGAGTGCTACGTGTTTCAGTTTCATTGGTCTTTCCTCCTCTGGGCTGGTCAAATGGGTTTGCATGTGGGTCATGGCGCCTCGGCCCTCGCACCTGCCGCCAGGAGTCCCGCCAACCGGTCGGCCAGCAACTCGGGTGCATGGCGTAGCGGATCGCCGATCGCCTCGGTAAGTGCGACCATCAGCACATGCCCCAGCGCCGCCATGTGCAGGGCCACGGCTGTTTCCCGCGCTGTGGGCCCGTCACCAAGTGCGGCGGCGATGGCCGCATACATCTCGCTGGTCACCGGATGCACCTGCGCCACGAGTTCGGCGGCGGTGCGTTTGGCCCCGGCAGTCGCACCGATCTGCGGCGAGAGGTACATCAAACGGAACCGTGCAAGATCTGCGAGGTGAAAGTCGATCACAGCACGCACGACCGCACGCACGGCCTGAGAAGGGCCGGAGGCTCCAGCAGCAGCCTTGATGGACACCTGGGCCTCACCGCGAAGGCCAGGCAGCGCCAGTTCGCTCAACAGCGCCACCTTCGACGGAAACCAGTAGATCACGGCTTGCTTCGTGACCCCAAGCCGCGCTGCGACAGCATCGAAGGTTACTGCCTCCAGCCCGCCGACAGCCATCAGGGCCGCGGCGACTTCGAGGATCCGGTTACGAGTGTCGCCGGGTCTGGTGTCGGGCATGGTAAACCTATTGTTTACTTACCAAAGGTAAGGTATACTATTTGTCATCGGTAAGCAAGTTGGTATGAGGCCTGACATGGAACCGCTCCGCGTCTATACCTTCGCGCCCGCATGGGGCCTGCCCACCTCTGGTCCTTTCGCGCTGAAACTTCTGGCCTGGCTCGATCATCACCGCATTCCATATCAACATGAGATCGAGAATCGCCCGGATCGCGGCCCGCTGGGCAAGAGTCCATGGATCGAGCAGGGCACTCTGCGCATGGGCGACAGTGATGCGATCATGCACCATCTGGCGGCGCAGCGGGGCCTGCCTGACCCGTCCAGATGCGACACCTCCGCGCAGGCCGCCAATCTCGGTCTACGCATCGCCTTCGAGGAGCGATTTCACCAGATCCTGGAATGGGAGCTTTTCGTAAACCCCGAGGGTCGGCGCGAGATGCGCGCAATGATCCGCACCCTGACGCCCCCGCTGATCGGCCCGCTTGTCTTCGCCCAGATGGCCC
>PWGH01000179.1 GCA_003555285.1 Thioalkalivibrio sp. | reverse complement strand
GTTGGCGCAGGACGCCGCAGCGCCGGCGATGGATCCGAGTGCGGAACCCCTGGTGGTCTGGCAACGGACGGCCGCCCGCAGGCAGGCCCCAGAGGACATCCAGCTGGCCTACCAGATCCTGCTCCAGGGCGGCCGCGACCTGCCCCACGCGCCGGACGCCCGGATCGGGGTGGAAATGACCCTGCTGCGCATCCTGGCCTTCCGGCCGGACGCGGCCCCGAAGGCGACGCGGGAGGCCACCCCGGATATGGCCCCGGATATGGCCCCGGATATGGCCCCGGATCGGGCGCATCCCGGTCCGGAGCCGGGAAAAACGGCGGTTTCGGGTACGCGGGTACCAGGGGTCCCGTCGGTATCCGCGGCTGCCGAGGCCGCCGATCGTGCCCCGGAACCGCCACCCCGAGCGCCGGTGCGCGCGGCCCGCCCGGTGCCGGCACCGTCGGGCGCAACCGCAGTGCCTTACGCGGGGCAGGAAGCCGCGATTGTGCCGGGTGCCGGTTCGGCAGCTGCGAACCGGATCAGCGAGCCGGCGATGCTGGACTGGCATGCCTTTGTGCAAGGCCTGGCCCCCGGGCCCGTGCGTGAACTGGCCCTGCACGCAAACCTGCTGGAATGCGTGGGGGATCGGGTGACAATTGCGGTGCAGTCGGCACACCGGATGTTGTGCACCGAACGCCGGCGCGAACGCCTGTCGGCGGCGCTGGCCGAGGTGCTGAACCGGGTGATCCGTCTCGATGTGAAGGAACAGGCCGAAGCCACCACGACCACCCCGGCGGCCCGGCTTGCAGCCGACGCCGCAGACCGTCAGGCTAGCGTCGAGGCTGAGGTGCGTGCGGATCCGGCGTTGGCGGCCCTGCAGCAGACCTTCGGGGCCGAGGTGACCCGCGTGCAGGTCCGGGACGCCGCCGACGGTCCGCGCGATCCGGAGGTTGCGCCGCCGCACTGAAGGCCGGACCCGGCACTAGCGGCGGGTGCCGCCGCACCGCGCGCGCAACGGATGGGGCGGCGTGACGGCATCCTGCTGGCAGTCCGCCCCGGCGCGACGCGGGCGCCTCGATTTTCTTGCGGCGTAGACCGTTTCCGAAGCACACACACAATCAGGAGTGATGGCGATGATGAAGGGTGGCTTGGGCGGCCTGATGAAACAGGCCCAGAAGATGCAGGAAGACATGCAGAAGGTGCAAGCGGAACTGGCCACCATGGAGGTGGAGGGTCAGGCCGGCGGCGGTTTGGTGCATGTGGTGATGACCGGAAAATACGAAGTGCGGCGGGTACGAATCGATCCCAGCCTGTTCGAGGACGATCGGGACATGATCGAGGATCTGGTGGCAGCCGCCGTGAACGATGCGGTGCACAAGGCGGAAGCCGCGGCCCAGCAGCGGATGTCCGGGCTGACGGAGGGAATGGGACTGCCCGCCGGCATGAAGCTGCCGTTCTGATCCCGCTACTGTTCTGATCCCGGAATTAGCGACGCACGATGGAAGCCGTTCTGGACGAGTTGATCGCTGCGTTGCGCTGCCTGCCCGGTGTGGGTAACAAGTCCGCGCGGCGCATGGCCCTGCACCTGCTGGAGCGCGACCGGCCGGGGGCCCGGCGGCTGGCCCGGGCCCTTGAGGTCGCAGCACAGACGATGGGCCATTGCGATCACTGCCGCACGCTGACGACGGCGCCCACTTGCGCACGCTGCCTGGACCCCGATCGCGATCAGAGTGTGATCTGCGTGGTCGAGACCCCGGGTGACGTGCTCGCGATCGAGGGCGCGACCGACTTTCGCGGCCTGTTCCACGTGCTGCTCGGCCGGTTGTCGCCGCTGGACGGGATCGGACCGGAGGAGCTGGGACTCGACCGGCTGGAGCAGCGCCTGCGGGCGCAGCCCATTCGGGAACTGATCCTGGCGACCAACGCCTCGGTGGAGGGTGAGGTCACCGCCCATTATCTGGCCGAGATGGCCGCGCGTCTGGGGATTCGGACCACACGGCTGGCCCAGGGGGTTCCGGCCGGCGGGGAGCTGGAATACCTGGATGCCGGCACCCTGAGCCACGCCTTGTCCGGACGCCGGGACTACTGATACGCCCACAGGAGAATGGCTGATGACCGATTGCATCTTTTGCCGTATCGCGACCGGGGACATCCCGGCCCAAATCATTCTGGAGGCGGATTCGTGGGTGGCCTTTCATGATCTGAATGCCCAGGCGCCCCAGCACGCGCTGGTGATTCCGCGTCGACATATCGCGACGCTGGACGCGGCCACCGAAGACGATCGCGCACTGCTGGGTGAACTGATGCTGGCGGGCGCTGCGGTGGCGCGACACCTGGGTTGTGCCGAAACCGGCTACCGAACGGTGATGAATTGCAATGCAGACGGCGGCCAGTCGGTGTACCACATCCATTTGCACGTGCTGGGTGGCCGCAGGCTCGCTTGGCCTCCCGGCTGAACGAAAAATGCCTTATACTTTTTAGGAACGCCCATTCGAGGCGACGTCCAGCGGTCAACGCCGGCTGGTGGCCAGGCTCCCTGAAGGTTCGCGTGGAGAACCCGTGATGAAAGCATTGCATCGCACCATCCCGAAGGCGTACTGCCTGATGCTGGGTGTGCTGCCGTTCGTGCTTCTTTCCGTGCCGCTGCAAGCCGATACCCGCTCCCTTTACGCGTTGTCCTACACGCCTGGGCAGGATGCCCTGTCGACCCTGGATGTCTTCCCGGCGGCCGATCGCCTGCGCCCGGGGTTTCGCAACGACGTGCAGGGCAACAGCGAACTCAACCTGAGAGTCCGGTCCACCCGCATGCCGTCCGTGACCAGTCCCGGATTTTCCGAAGAGTCGCTGGAGACCAGCGGCGCGTTCAATCGACGTTTCGGCCGCAGCGGATTCGGGGTTGGCGTGGACATTGGTCTGGGCCTGCACACCGCGATGGAAGACCCGGCGCTGAGCCTGAACGAGGAGCCGATGCGTCAGCATCCGTTTTTGATGGGGAACCTCAGTACCGGCCCCACCTACGAATCCGGCAATCTGCGCAGCCAAATCCGGATCGGTGTCCGGCAGCCTCTGTACCGGGAAGCGGAGCCCTCGCGTGCACTGTCCGGCCATCGGGGCGATGCCGGGCGCAGTGCCGGTTATCTGAGCCTGGACAGCCAGTTGCGTTTCAGCAATCAGGCCGAGGTCTCGCTGAGCGTCTTCTACGACGGGTACGGCGCAACGGCGCTGACGGATTGGCCGAGCCAGGGGTTGGATTTCCGCCATGGGGATGACGATTCGATGCTCGGCTTCGAGATGGGTCTGAATTTCTGAGCCTGAGCGTCGGCCCGGCCTGATCTTCGCCTGGCCTGATCTTCGCCAGGCCTGATCTTCGCCCGGCCTGATCTTCGCCCGGGTTGATCGGCCTGCTCCGGGTTCAGCGGCCGCGCGGCAGGTCTTCGACGACAGAGAGAAATTCCAGCCACGCGGCGAGGCGAGCGGCCGGAAGCGCGC
>PWGH01000133.1 GCA_003555285.1 Thioalkalivibrio sp. | reverse complement strand
GGATGAATCCCCGTTCGGCCGAGTGCTCGGCCGCGAGGATGTCGATCAACGCGTCCTGGCCGGCCTTGGCGATGCCGAAGGCGCCCCAGAAGGCCTTGCGCGCATGCTGGGTCGAGACCACGATGCTGCCGCGTCCGCTCAGTTCGAGCATCGGCAGCACGGCCTGGGTCAGCAGCACCGGACCGTGCAGATTCGCGTGCATCACGCGCGCCCAGAGTTCCGGGTCGTAGTATTTCATCGGGGTCAGGGTGCCGGCCCACCCGGCATGAAGCACCAGGCCGTCCAGACGGCCCAGGGACTCCAGCACGTTCTCGGCCAGATCCGCATAGTCCTTCACGGTGGCCCCCTCGAAATTCAGCGGGTAGATTGCTGCCTGCGGATGGCCGGCCGCCTCGATCGCATCGTAGGTCGCCTTCAGGCCTTTGATGTCGCGGTCGAGCAGAATCACGGTAGCGCCGGCGGCGGCTGCCGCCACGCTGATCGCATGCCCGGTACCCTGAGCCGCTCCGGTCACCAAAATGACATGGTCGGCAAGGGTCTCCGGGCCGGCTTGATAGGCGAGAAGGCGATGGGGATCGAAGTCGGGCAACGCGGATTCTCCCGTTGTGGGTTTACAGTTCCAATCGTGTCATTCTAAGGCACTTGGCCCGGAGGCTTCGAGGTCTTTTGCACCGCCTCGAATCCAGGGCCGAGATTGCGGTGCGATGGCGTGTTGTGACGAATTTTGCGACAGGATACCTTGCGCCGCGAAGGCTTTCTGGCTAAGTTGCGCTTCGTATGGGGTCTCCCCGCGGCCGGACGTCCAACCGTTCGCGATCCAAACCCGTCGACGCCGGGAAGACCACCGAGTTGCTTCTCGTGCGCCTGTCCGGTCCCGGGCATCGTCGTCGGATCGGTCCCACGTCGCTGTTCAAGCGGTCGAGACGGTCCCGTGCCGGCTGGATCGCCGCCGTCCGTGCCCCACAGCCGAAGAGGATGGAGATGCCGAATGAAGGGAATGCCAAGTCCGGGGACCGCAAGCCGCACCAGGGTCCGGAGTCCCGGCCGGGCGGCCAACGGGGGGCCATCGGTGCGACACCGGACACGTCGGCGGCTCCGATGACCAGCGGAGATCACTTTGAAACGCCGGTGACGCGGTTTCTGGAAAAGGCCGCAGCGGCGGGAGCCTCGGACGAGTTCGTATCCCTCCTCTACGATTCAGCGCCGATCGGTTACGCGGTACTGAATGCCGAAGGTCGGGTTCTGCAGGTGAATCGAGCCGGTGCCGTATTGCTCGATGACTCGGAAGCCACACTGGTGGGCCGGCCATTGAGTGACTTCGTCGATACCGCGGATCGGAAGCGGTTTCTCACCGAGTTGCACCGGGTCTGCGGGGGGATGGCGACCGCCGATGCTGACACGCCGCCCCGAGAACTGCATGCTCGCCTGGATGTGCACCGCGCGGTCGATCCCGGGGCGACGACCGCCGTCGAGCCGCACACGCTGCGTCTGTTTCTCGGGTCGTACTCGCGGGATCTGGAACGGTTGTGCTTCACGACCATTGTGGACATCACCGCGCAGAGCGTAGCCCAGGCGCAGCTGGAGGAGAATGGCCAAGGCGCCGATCAGTCGACCCTCGATGCGTTGTCGGCGCAGATCGCGGTGCTCGATGCCCGCGGGCGGATCACGCGAGTGAACGCGGCCTGGCGCCGATTCGGGCGCGAGAACCGCGCACCCCCCGGGGTGGTCGAGGGCATCGGAATGGATTATTTGCTCGCTTGCCGTGAACACCTGGGTGAAGAGGCCACGCCTTATGCGGCGCAGGCCCAGGTCGGCATCCAGCGGGTAATCGACGGAGAGCAGGCCGAGTTCACGCTGGAGTACCCGTGTCATGCGCCGCAAAAAAAGCGCTGGTTCCTGATGTCGGTCACGCCGCTGGGCCAGGTCGGCGCCGGAGCCGTGGTGGCCCACCTGGATATCAGCGAACGGGTGCAGGGCGAATATGCCGAGCGTCTGCGGCAAGAGGAGATCGCCCATGCCGCCCGGATCAACTCGGTGGCGGTGCTGGCGGTATCCCTGGTGCATGAATTATCACAGCCGTTGTCGGCCGCCAGCCTGTTTGCCGAGTCGGGAGTAGCGCTGGTGCGTCAGGAACCGGTGAATCAGGGACAGGTGCTGGGGGTGCTTTCCGATCTTCAGGAGCAGGTCGATCGGGCCGTGGGCATCGTCCGTGCGCTACGCCGTTTCATGCATCGAGGCAACCTGCAGACCGAGCCCTGCGAACTGGAGGTCCGGATTCGCTCGGCCCTGGAACTGGTTGACCCCATGGCCTGCCGTAAGGGTATTCGGGTGGTCCTGGAGCCACCACCCGCCTCGGTGGTGGTTCGAGTGAATCCACTGCAGATCGAGCAGGTGCTGGTGAATCTGTTGTGCAATAGCATCGAGTCCATCGACCGCAGTGGCGCCGAGCAGCGCCAGATTCGGATTCGAATCGATACCTCGAAACACGAGGCGCGGGTGCAGGTTGCCGACACGGGCGCCGGGGTGTCGCCGGAATGGGCGGCGCGGATCTTCGATATCTTCGAGAGCGAAAAGGAGACGGGCATGGGCATCGGGTTGGCAGTCAGTCGGACGATCATCGAGGCCCATGGCGGTAAGCTGTGGGTCGAATCCGGTGCCAATGAAGGCGGTGTGCTGCGGTTCACTCTTCCACTTTGGCGCCAGGAGATCACGACATGACTTCGACACCTGCCGTGGTGCTGGTCGACGACGATCCGGCCGTACGCAAATCCCTGTCCCTGGCCTTGACGCTGGCCGGCTATCAAGTTGAGACCCATGGCTCTCCCGAGGAAGCGCTGCGGGAACTCGATCCCGAGCAGCGGGGCTGCCTGGTTCTGGATCTGCGCATGCCCGGCATGAGCGGCCTGGATCTGCAGCAGGAACTCCGGGCGCGAGGCTGCAATCTGCCGATCATCTTCATTTCCGCCTTCGGCGACATTCCCGCGACCGTCCGCGCGATGAAGGGCGGGGCATTGGATTTTCTGGAAAAGCCGTTTTCCACCGAGGCCCTGATCGGCCGGATCGAGGAGGCCATCGCCGCCGATGAGCGTCAACATGCGCACATGGTCTGGAAGCAGAAGGTGCAGGAACGGGCCGCCGACCTGACCCGGCGCGAGCGTGATGTGCTGGTGTTGGTGACCGAGGGGTTGAGCAACAAGGACATGGCCCGCCGACTCGAAATCAGCCCACGCACCGTCGAGAAGTACCGGGCCCGGGTGATGGAGAAGATGCAGGCGGACAGCATTGCCGATCTTTGCCACATGGCCACCGTCTGCGTCGATGCCGAGCCCGGGACGCTGGAGCAGGCACACTAGCACCACACCGGTACCGTTTCCGAAGCACCGGTCCGGCTTGCTGGCGCCTCCTCTTCAGTACGAACGTTCGGCCAATGCCGCGCGGGCGGCCTGCAGCCCGCCCTGTACCGCCGCCTCTAGCGTGGATGGCAGACCCGGCCGCACGTAATCGCCGGCCAGATACAGGCCGCGTTGTGCCGTGTGCGCTGTGGGCCGCACAGCCTCGATGCCGGCCCGGGCATCGAAAGTGGCCTGGCGCTCACAGACCACCCGCGCGCTTTCCGGCCAGCCCAGCCCAGGGAATCCGGCGTTCAATTCCTGTGCAACCCGACGCCAGCGCTGTTCGGCAGCCAATGCCGGTCCGGTTTCGGGTGCCGAGATCACCACCGCAACCCAGTGCGGCTCGCCATTGACATGGCGCGGCAGCAGCCATTGACCATGCTGGGCGAGCAGGCCGGTCAGGGGTGGCAGGTGGTGCAGGGCCTGCCGATAGCGCAGGTAGACGGTGCAGATCGCCCGTTCGCCGAGCGCCAGGAGCGCGCCTCGCAGAGCATCGAGACCCGGGGCGGCGGGCAGTAGCCGCCGGGCACCACGCGGCGGGGTGGCCAGGATCACCTGCCGTGCCTGGAGCGCGGTCCCATCGCGCAGACGCAGGTCAAAACCGCCATCGCCACGGACCTCGATGCCATTCACACGCGTGGACAGGCGGATCGAGGCCCCCCGTTCGCGCAACCGGGCGAGGGCCGGTTCTGGAAACAGCGCCCCCAGCGGTTGGCGCGGGATCAGCAGGCGGGCACCCTCGGGACCGGCCAAGAGCGTCTCGCGCAGCACGTTCTGAAGAATCTGGGCCGAAGCCAGGCCGATTGGCGCATTCATCACCGAGAGGCACAACGGCTCCCACAGCTGCTCGATCAGTGCTGGTGGTTGCCGCCGTTCCCGAAGCCAGGACTGCACCGAGCGATCGCGGCCCAGCGGCCGATGCAACATCTGTGCGGCCCCGAGCAGTGCGCCGAGGCGAGCGCGCAGGCCCTCCTCGGCGAGGGCGCGATACAGCGCGAGGCCAAGGGCGCCGGGGTGGGTGGAGCTTGGTGTCAGATGAAGGCTGCGCGAGCCGCCGTCGGCCTTGAGGGCCTGCAGGGACAGCCCGAAGGGCAAGGCCTGGAAGGCCGCCTCGGGTGCGATCCCCACCGCGGTGATCTGAGCCCGGACCTCGCGGCAGGCCCCGACCACGATGTGCTGGCCGTTGTCGAGCCGGGCGCCGTCCACCTCCAGGCTGCGGGCACGCCCCCCGGGCACGGCCGCGGCCTCGATCAGGATCACCGATCGACCCGCCCGGTTCAGGTGCAGTGCGGCGGTCAGCCCGGACCAGCCGGCACCGATCACCGCGATCGGAGCGTTTGTCACGCGGATGGCAATGGCGACGTCAAGGTGCGCGCTGGGCAGCGCGGGCCGTACGCCAGGCGATCCACAACTTGCGCAAGGGGGTCAGGCGCACTCGGTGTTCCAGCAGGCGAAATTCATCCCGCTCGATCTCCTCGAGCAGGGCTCGGTAGATGGCCGCCATGATCAGCCCCGGGCGCTGGGAATAGCGGTCTTCGGGGGGCAGGTGGGCCTGCGCCTTGGTGTAATACTCCCGGGCGCGCGCGGCCTGGAACCGGAACAGGGCTTGATGGCGTTCGCGGCTGATATTGGTCCGAAATTCCTCGGGATCGACCTCGAAGCGCTGGAGCTCGTCCAGCGGGATATACACGCGGCCGCGCAGCGCATCCTCGTGCACATCGCGCAGGATGTTGGTCAATTGCAGGGCCATGCCCAGGTCATGGGCGTACTTCAGGGTTTGTCGGTTCTCGAAGCCGAAGATGCGTGCTGACAACAGGCCGACCACGCCGGCGGCCCGATAGCAGTACAAGGACAGGGTGGCGAAATCGGGATAGGCGTCGTAATCCAGATCCATCTGCATGCCGTCGATGATCTCTTCGAAGTACTCGCGGGAGAGGTCGAAGGGTTGGACATGGGGTTTGAGGGCCTGGGTGATCGGGTGTCGCGGTTGCCCGGCAAAGAGCCGTGCGATCTCCTCGCGCCCCCATTCCAGTTTCGTGCGTGCCACCGCCACGTCCTGGCAATCGTCGACTATATCGTCCACCGCCCGGCAAAAGGTGTACAGGGCGATGATCGCCCGCCGGCGCTCCGGATCCAGGAAACGAAAGGCGTAATAGAAACTGGAGCCGCTGCGGGCGGTCTTCTTCCGGCAGTACTCGTCGGGTGACATGGGCGTGGGCATCGGAGCGGATTGGGAAGCCCCGAACCTTAGCACAGGCGACCGGCGTGCAGGCTGGCGGCGGGTGACCTCCGCTGTCCGGGGGTTGCGTCCGCACATCCAGGGCGCGGTTGCCGCGAGCAGCAACGGGCCCCAGGTGGGGATGCCGCCATACACCGGCGCTGGCTCGGTCTCGTTTGAGAGGCCATCGTATCGCGGCACCGCCCTCATCGATGCCGGGCGGGAAACAGGCTGCGGGCGAAGATGCGCAACCAATCCTGCCGGCGCAAACGAGGACGGGAGAACACGTTCTGTTGCTGACGCAGTAGCCAGAGGGGGCGCGCACCACCCTGGATGATGGCTCGGATCTCGAGGCCCAGGCGCCCGCGCAGGGCGCCGCCGAGCGGGGCCCCGGCGCGCAGCAGCCGGTCGGCACGGCGATACTGCACCTGCATCAGGGCGCGCATGCGATGGTCGTTGATCCGGTCCTGCAGATGGACCGACGTCACGCCGTGGGTCGCCATCTCGTCTTCCGGCAGGTAGATGCGTCCGTGTTCGGCGAAATCCTGGTGCAGGTCCTGGTAGAAATTGATCAGTTGCAGGGCCGAGCACACGGCGTCCGAGTGGGCGAGGTTCTCGGGGCCGGCCGCGTCGTTCAAATGCAGCAGCAGGCGCCCGACGGGATTGGCCGAGCGTCGGCAATAGCCCATGACCTCGCCGAAATCCGTATAGCGGGTCTTCTCGAGATCCTGGAGGAAGGCATCGGCGAGGTCGGTGAAGGGCTCTGCCGGCAAGTGGAAGCGTCGGATGGTGTCGGCCAGGGCTGCCCATTCGGGCTCGGACCAGACGGATTCGGCCCCCTCGGATTCGGCCCCCTCGGATTCGGCCTCCCCGGATTTGGGCGAAACCGATTCCGGCGAAACGAACTCGGGCGTTGGGTTGGCCAGACGGCGGACCCGTGTCTGCATCGCCAGCAGGTCGTTGCGGCGCTCCTGCGGCGGGCGCGGATCCTCATCCGCCAGATCGTCTGCATCGCGGGCATAGCAATAGATCGCGGCCACCGGACCGCGCAGCCGCCGGGGCAGCAGATACGACGCGACCGGAAAGTTCTCGTAATGCGCCGCGGCGCGTTCCCGACAATGCCGGTAGGCCGGTGCGATCGCAGGATCAGTACGCATCGGAGCGTTCCGTGGCATCCCTGAGCGGGATCGATGGCTCGGTGTTCTCCGCCGCGGCATCGGCGTCGGATTGGGCTTTGGGGCTCGGCGAGGGGGTGCGCAGCGGGGTGTCGACCCGGTCCGGGACCTCGGGTTGCTTGCGCGCCCGGATGCCGAGTTCCTCGAAACGCCGCGCGCTCGGCATCACCTGGCGCTCGAGGTTGCCGACGGTGGCGTTGAAGGCCTCGGCCCCCTGTTCGAGCGCGCGGCCCAGCCGGGTCAGGTGCTCGGTGAAGCTGCCCAGGCGGGTGGTCAGCTCGGCCCCGAGATCGCGGATCTCGAGGGCGTTGGCGGTCAGTCGCGCCTGTTGCCAGCCGTATTCCACCGCACGCAGTAAGGCGATCAGAGTGCTCGGAGTGGCCAACAGGATCTGGCGCTCCAAGGCCTGCTCGAGCAGCGCGGGGTCTTGTTCCAGTGCGCTGGCGAGGAACTGGTCGCCGGGCAGGAACAGCACGCTGAACTCCGGTGTGTGCTTCAGGCCGGCCCAGTAGCGCTTGCCCGAGAGCTCGATCACGCGGGCCCGCAGCTGCTGAGCGTGGCGTTTCAGTGCGACAGTCCGGGCCTCCGGGTCGGTGGCGTCGATGGCAGTGAGATACGCATCGAGGGGGGTCTTCGCATCGACCACCAGCGCCCGGTCCCCCGGCATGTGCACGATCATGTCCGGACGCTGCCGGCCCTGTTCGCCGGCCAGCACCGCCTGTTCGGTGAAGTCGCAGTGGGCGCTCATGCCGGCGAGTTCCACCGCGCGGCGCAGCGTCAACTCGCCCCAGCGACCGCGCACGCCCGGGCGCGACAGGGCTTGTACCAGGCTTCGGGTCTCTTTTTGTAATTCCCCGTGATCGGCACTCAGGCGCCGCAGCTGCTCGTTCAGTGTGGTGAAGGCGGCATCGCGCGAGTGTTCCATCGCCTGGATCTCGCTCTGGGTGCGGGCCAGGGTTTCGGTAATCGGCTTGACCAGGTCCTCGAAGCGGGTTTCGCTGCGACTGAGGTCGTGCTGACCTCGCAGCAGCTGCTGGTTCAGCACCGACTGCGCCAGGCGCAGGAACTGAGTGTTGTTCGCGCGCAGTGCATTGTTCGCCAGTGCAGAGAAGGCATTGCCCAGTTGCTCCCGGGCATCTTCGAAGCTCTCGTGCAGGTCCTCGCGGCGCAGCTCGGCATAATCGCGCTCGGCCTCGAGGCGGGCATTCTCGGCCATCAGGACTTGAACGCGGGCGTTCAGCCGGCTACCCGCCCAGGCGTGGCCGATGCCGATCCCGAGGACGAACAGCGCGGCGGCCAGGGCCCAGACCAGACCGGGGATGGCGTTCAGCTCGCCAGCCATTGGGGCTCGTTGACGAGTGTTTCGAACCAGGCCCAGAAATCGACCGGGGCCTGCAATTGGGCGTCGGCCTGCCAGGCGTTGGGGTCGTCAGTGGCTTCGAGATACCCCCAGCGGGCGATCAGGGTGTGCATGCCGGCGGCGCGCCCGGCCGCAATGTCCCGTTCGGCATCGCCCAGATAGACGAAGCAGGCTGGATCGGCACCGGCCTGGCGAGCGGCGAGCCACATTGGCTCCGGCGCGGGCTTGCGCTGGGGCAGGGTGTCGCCACAGACGATGGTGGCCAGTCGCGGCGTCAGGCCCAGGGCATCGAGCAGGGGTTCGGTCAGCCAGGCGGGCTTGTTGGTGACCACACCCAGGCGCAGGCCACGGTCTTCCATGACCTCCAGGGTCTCGGCCATCCCGGGGAAGAGGGCGGTAGCTCGGCACAGGTTGGCCGCATAAATTTCCAGGTAGCGCTGCTTCAGGGCCTCGCGCAGCGGTGTGGCGATTCCGGGAAACCCCAGATCGACCAGGGCACTGGAGCCATGGGAGACTCGGCCCCGCACGGTGGCGAAGGGCAGGCCTGGGCGGTCGTTTTCCAGCAGCAGGAGTTCCAGGGCCCCGTGCATGTCCGGAGCGGTGTCGAGAAGGGTGCCGTCCAGATCGAAGAGCACGCCGCGAAGCGCCAGAGTCATGGTGCCTGGGTCATCGTGGTGCCGGGGTCATGATGACTGAATCATGACGTCACACTCGGATTCCTGCTCGGATCTCCGATCGAATCCTCGATGGCTGCGTCTTCGGCATACAGGAGGTAGTTCACGGCCACCGAGGGGGTCAGACGGTAGTGTCGGGTCAGTGGGGAATAGGTCAGGCCGCGCAGATCGCGGATCGCCAGGCCGTGGCGGCGCAGGGGCATGGCCAGCTCCGAGGGGCGAATGAAGCGTGCGTATTCGTGCGTGCCGGCGGGCAGCAGGCGCAGCAGGTACTCGGCACCGAGGATGGCTTCGGCGAAGGCGCGCGGGGTGCGGTTGATCGTGGACACGAACAGCTTGCCACCCGGTGCCAGCAGCCGGGCCAGGGCCACGAGGACCGCCTCGGGATCGGCCACATGCTCCAGCATCTCCATGCAGGTCACCACATGAAAGCGGCCGGCATGGCGTTCGGCGAAGGCCTCCGCCGAGGTGTGGTGATAGGCCACGGCGACTTGGCTCGCCTGGGCATGGGCCCGGGCCACCTCGAGCGCCTCGGCGCTGGCATCGATTCCGGTCACCTCGGCGCCGCGCAGGGCCATTGCCTCGGCGAGGATTCCCGCGCCGCAGCCGACGTCGAGCACCCGTTTGCCTGGCAGGTCGGCATGGTCGTCGATCCAGTTCAGGCGCAAGGGGTTGATCGCATGCAGAGACGCCATCGGGCCGGTGGCGTCCCACCAGTGTTCCGCCTGGGCGGTGAATTTGGCGACTTCCGACGGATCGATGTTGGTCGATTCGGATCCGGTTTCGGGGGTGCTCATGGCTATTCCATTCCGCTCAATGGGCCGCCTGCACGCGTTCCTGCCAGGTTTGGGCCAGATTCGTGAGTTCGTCGAGGTCCAGCGTAAGCAGTTCCCGGTCCCGGAGCAACGCCCGCCCGGCCACGAAGACATCGGTTACGGCATCGCGGGTGGCGGCATAGACGATCTGGGCATGGGGATCGTGGGCCGGTTGGAATTCCAGACTGCCCAGATCAATCGCGATCACGTCGCCGCATTTACCCGGTTCCAGGGAGCCGATCTCCGCCTCCAGGCCGAGCGCGCGGGCGCCATTGCGAGTGGCCATCTCAAGCGCCTGGACCGCGTTGACGGCCGCGGCGTCGCCGGCCACGCCCTTGGCCAACAGGGCCGCGGTCCGCAACTCCCCGAGCATGTCGAGATCGTTGTTCGAGGCCACACCGTCGGTGCCGAGCGCCACATTCACCCCGTTGCCCAGCAATCGGGCCACTGGGCAGAAACCGGAGGCGAGCTTCAGGTTCGATTCCGGGCAATGCACTACCGACACCGGGTGTGCCATCAAGGCCTCGTGTTCCCGGTCATCGAGTTGCGTCATGTGCACGGCTGCGAAGGGCCGTTGGAGCATCCCCAATCGCGCCAGGCGAGTCAACGGGCGTTCGCCGTGGTCGGTCAGAGCAGTCGCGACCTCGTGGGCGGTCTCGTGCACATGCATGTGGATCGGCACCTCCAGGTGTTCGGCCCGCCTCCCGATTTCCCGCAAGGTGTCGTCGCTGACCGTGTAGGGAGCATGCGGGGCCAGGGTGAAGCGGATACGCCTGTGCCCCTGCCAAGCCGCGACCAGGTCGGCACCCTTCTGGAAATACTCCTGCGTGGTTGCTGCCCACGATGTCGGGAAATCGATCACGGTCAGACCCAGGACCGCACGGATGCCGCTCTGGTCGACCACGCGCGCCGTCTCCTCCGGGAACAGATACATATCGCTGAAACAGGTGGTGCCGCTGCGGATCATCTCGGCCACCGCCAGCCGCGTGCCGGCATGTACGAAGTCCGGCGACAACAGCTTGCCCTCGGCCGGCCAGACATGATCTTGCAGCCATTCCATCAGCGGGAGGTCGCTGCCGACCCCCCGGAGCAGGCTCATCGCAGCGTGGGTGTGCGCATTGACGAAGCCGGGAAGTAGGGCATGGCGCGGGAAGTCCCGGTGCTCGGCCCCGGGATAACGGGCCTGGGCCTCGGCTTGCGGCAGGACGGCGAGAATGCGCCCCCCCCGGATCACCACGGCGTGGGCCGCCAGCGCGGGTACCCGCGGGACCATCGGCAGCACCCATCGGCCGCTCAGGATCAGGGTGTCGGTCATCTCGAGGCCCGGGTTGTCCGGCGGCCGTGCCGGATCAACGCCCGTTCAGGCTGAAACGCCCGGGACCGAACAGCGCGATGGCGATGCCGGCGAGCAGGAACATGCCCTGCAGCTCGAGTTGCCAGCCGCCGTGGGCGGTCATGTCCAGCAGTTGGTGGGCGTGGGCCAAGTGAATGGCGAAAACCATGGTGATGGCGGTCAGTACGGCGCCGAGGCGGGCATGCCAGCCGAGAATGATCAGAAGCGGCGCCAACACCTCGCCCACATACACCCCATAGGCGAGGACTTCCGGGAGGTTGGCATTGACCACCATGGCCTGAATGCCGTCGATGCCATTCGTGATCTTATTCAGGCCGTGAAGCAGAAACAGAACGCCGAAACCCAAGCGAAAGAGAAGCTTGCCGGTATCATCAAGCAGGGTTGAATGCATGGTGGTCCTCCCGGGGACAGCAATGACGCAGGATACGAATCGATCCGCGTCGCAAGTCTGCCCGGATGGAGGGTTTTTTGCTACCAATGACGGCGCACCAATGACCGCGGCCCGAGCGCCCTAGGCCTGTCGCGCGGGGTGCCGGCATGCCGTTTCAGGCCCAGGGGCCGGGGGGGCATCGGCCGCAAGTGCCTAGGCGCCCCACCGCGAACGGGGTTCCGGGGTCATCGCAGCCTCTGAGAATCCGGCGTCCGCTCGAGTGAACCGGGGACGGAATTTCAGCGGGGCTGGGGGAATTTCAGAATCTGCGGCTGGCTATGGTGCTGGTAGGGGTCCTCGAGTTCGGCCTGCAGCATGGCACCCAAGGTTTCCAGGGTGCGGGTCATCAACATGCCCGCCAGAAAATGCCAAGTGTAAACCTCGCAATGGATCGGCTTGTGCAGGTTGTCGCGTTGGCTGACCTGGAAGTGCATCCAGGCCAGTACCGGCATATCGTTCAACACCCGGTCCACCACGATCCAGGCCTCCTTTTGCAGAATCAGGTCCATGTGCTTGAGCCGGGGAATCTGGAAGCGGATCTCGGGCTGCAAATTCTTCAATCCAATCTGCCCCTGGTTGTATTGCCGGGCCTCGACAATGCGATTGCGGCGGATCTCCAGAGGCTGCACCTCGTGGTGGCGGGAATACAGGTTGGCTCGATGTGCCATGATCTGGTCGCCTCCAGCTCAGCCGCGCCGAAAGGTGCCAACCAGCCGGTTCATGGCGGTGACCATGGGTTCGGCCTGTTCGAGGAATGACCAGAGCGTGAGATCGGACGCGAACTCCGGGGGCTGCTTCAGCGCCACTACCCAGAAGTAGTACCGATGAACACCGTGCCCCGCCGGCGGCAAGGGCCCGCCATAGCCGAGCTTTCCGAAGTCGTTGTGGCCGGCGGTGTACTCGGATACACCTTCCGGCAGGCGGTTAACCGCTGGCGGGATGTTGTACAGGACCCAATGGACGAAGCCGTAGGTGCCGCGAGCGGAGATCAGCGGTGCATCGGGATCGTGACAGAATACGGCCAGGCTGCGGGTGCCGCTTGGAACACCGGTCCAGGCGAGATCCGGTGAGCGGTTCTCGCCTTCTCCCGTGTGTCGGGTCGGAATCGCTGCATCCTGCCCGAAGGCCGAACTGGTCACTTGAAGATCGGACAGCGCAAAACCCATCACCGTCTCCTTGTCGCCATGGGACACCTGGAGAAAATTTCGTTCGGATGGATACCATCAGTGCCGATAGGCCGCAGCCTGGAGCGCCCGCTGCCGCGCAACGGTTGGGCGGTGATCGTTTCGCGGCGGTCTGGCGGGTGGGCCTGAAAATACAGTCTAGCGATCCGTAACGGCCCTACGTAGTCCGATCAATGCCCATCTGAGTGGCATTGGAAGCCACCGGTTTTTCGGCGCGAATCCGTATCCGGGTGGTTCGTGACCGCGCTAGAAAATGCCAAACGCAGGGCCGCAATGGCGTGTTCCAAGGGAGGCGGCTGGGGTGCGCAAACGGCTTGATAAAAGGAATTGTCGACTGTTTTGGCGATTTTTACACCTTCGGGAAGAATGGTGTGAAAGGGGTTGAGCCCCGCGCCGATCCGGGTTGCCCAGCGCACAACGGCATCCGTTGACGCGGGTGCAGGCAAGCGACCGAATACCGTAGTTCTACACTGCGCGTAATGAATTGTGGACGGCTGGGGCATCCGGGGCTCCGCGCTAGTGCGGCACACGGCCGCCCGCTGCATTGAGGACGGTACGATAATCTCTGATAATGCAACCCACTTGCGGAGGCTGCGCATCAACGTTTTGCACACATCCACGTCACCCTCGACCGGGGAGGTCGTCCTCGGACACCGCCGCGCAGGATTTCTCACCGGTCCACAATGGGCCGGTGCCGTGCGTCGCGAATGGTTTCAGCCGGACTGGTGGGGCACTGCCGCGACCGCCGTGGTCCGCGGCGGTCGCGGCAGTGCCTGGTTCCTGCACCAAGGCCAGGCGCATTGGGTGCTTCGGCACTATCGCCGGGGCGGCTGGGTGGCCAGCGTCAGTGAACGCAGCTATGTCTTTACAGGGATCGATCAGGTGCGTTCCTTCGCCGAATTCCGGTTGCTGAACCGATTGGTGGACCAGGGCTTGCCGGTACCCCAGCCGATCGCCGCCTGGTTCGAACGGCCGACGGCCATCACCTATCACGCTGCGATCATTGTGGGGGCCATCACCGATGCGGTGCCGTTCTCCGCCTACCTCGATGGGGCCACGCCGACCCTTTGGCGGGCCGTGGGGCAACTCATCCGCCGCTTCCACGATGTTGGACTGGACCACGCGGATCTCAACTGCAACAACATCCTGGTCACGACCGAGGGACTCTATCTGATCGACTTCGACAAGGGCGTTCTGCGCCCAGAGCGGGATGGACCAACCCGCTGGAAGATGCGAAATCTGCAACGCCTGCGGCGATCCGTGGACAAGTTGCGGGCTGACCCGCTACCGAACTCACGGTGGGAGGCCTTTGTCGAAGGTTATGCCGCGGCTTGATCCCATTCCGGGTTTGCCCGCGTCAAGGCTCACCCGCGAAATGGCCCTGGGTGGCTGGCATGCCGGCATTCCGATGTCGATGGAAGCAGACCCAGATGCCATCACGGCAACGGCCAATCACGCGGCCCATGATGCGATTCGGAGCCGTGTCTGATTCCACTTCCGGAAAGACCATCTCGACCGAGTCCTTGCTCAGATGCCCGGTATATTCCACGAACACACTGCTACTGGAGAGGGTACGGCTCAGGACCTTGACCGGAGCGCCATCCCCGGTATTCAGGTACATGACGTGTCGAAACCGGATACGCTGGTCGTCGCAATAATTCATGGCATCAGCTCCATCAGACCGTGGAGGCTCGGAAAGAGCGTTCATCCTGGCGCGTCTTCCAACCCTGAGCTTTCAAGTTAAAGATTCAACGCAAGGCCAACAAGACGTTTGGATGCCTAGGTAGTGAGCCGATGCAGCAAAGGCGGCGCGTGCGTCTGCAGCACGGGCGAATCTTCATCGGAACGTCGGACCCGGGCCGAGGCCGAGGCCGAGTTGCGTGAAGAATCCTCAGGTATCTGCGGCAACGGCCGAAACAAGGGGTAAGCAAGAGCGCAACCGGAGCTCCACCCGTGGGTTTGCACCCGGGTATCGATGGACCCTGCGCAGGGCCGAGCAAAAACGGTGCCTCTGGCGAAAACCCAGTCACAGGGATGAGCATGATCAAGAAAACGATGGAAGGTGTTCGTGGTGACCCAGTCGGGCGGGGAAGGAACGGGTTCGGAAGGCGCCTTCTTGAGCTGTTCGGGCTGTCGGCATCCACCGTATCCGTGGTGCTCTTCGTCGCGATACTGGGTTCGGAGTCCGCCGTCGCCACCGGGACCCCAACCGGCCACGGGAGTCCGGGAGCGCCGCAGGCCTCGGACTACCGGGTGCGCCCCGGGGATACGCTGTTCAGTGTCGTCCAGGCGCTGGAACTCTCCGGGGTCTCCACAAACCAGGCGATGCTGGCCTACCTCGACGTCAACCCGCATGCCTTCGCAGCCGATAACATCAACACCCTGCTCGCCGGGACGGTGCTGCGGATGCCACCGGCCGAGGCCTTGCGTCTTCGCAATGATGCCGAGGCGCGGCTTGAGGTGCTGCGCCAGATCGATGCCTGG
>PWGH01000216.1 GCA_003555285.1 Thioalkalivibrio sp. | reverse complement strand
TGAGCGCGCGCGCGCTGAATGTCGACGCCTCCCGCTTCGAAGTCTGTGCTGCCGGTCAGCCGGTAGGCGAGGTGGCCTGGGCACACAGCGGAACCCACAACATGAGCAACGCCCTGGCGGCGCTGGGGGCGGCCCGTCACGCTGGCGTCCCGTTGGCCTACGGTGTGGCTGCCCTCGGTGGCTTCACCGGGGTGCGGCGGCGTCAGGAGGTCCGGGGCGAGGTGTGCGGCATCCGGGTTATCGACGATTTCGCGCATCATCCCACGGCCATCCGACTGACCCTCGAGGGTCTGCGGGCGGCGATTCCGCCGCCCGGCCGGCTGTGGGCCGCGGTGGAACCACGTTCCAACACCATGCGCATGGGCGTGCATGCGGACACCCTCGGCGATGCCCTGGCGGCGGCGGACGGAGTCTTCCTGCTCCAGCCTGCGGGGCTCGACTGGTCGCTGGACCGGCTGATCCGGGACCTCGGCGCGCGCCTGCAACGGGCCCCGGCAGTAGCGACCCTGGTCGATGCGCTGACCGAGACCGCGCAGCCGGGCGATTGGGTGGTGGTGATGAGCAACGGCGCCTTCGACGGCATCCATGAGGCCCTGCTGACGCGCCTGCGGGAGAAGTGGCATGAAGTCGCCTGACCTGGCGCTGGCCCTGACCGGGGCCTCCGGCGCGCAATACGGCATCCGATTGCTCGAATGCCTGGTGCGGGCCGAGACCCGCATCCATCTGATGCTGTCACGCCCGGCGCAGGTGGTGCTGGATCTGGAGACCGAGTTATCGGTTCCGGGCCGGCCGGCGGCGATCGCCCGTTTCTTTCAGGAACGCTTCCAGGCCGCCGAGGGCCAGATCCGGTGCTACGGGCCCGAACAGTGGACCGCGCCGGTGGCGAGCGGATCGGCCGTTCCGGCGGCCATGGTGATCTGCCCCTGTTCCACAGCGACACTGTCGGCCGTGGCCACCGGCGCCTCGCGCAGTCTGATCGAGCGCGCTGCCGATGTGGTGTTGAAAGAGCGGCGCCCGTTGATCCTGGTGGTGCGCGAGACCCCCTTCTCCGAGATCCACCTGGAGCACATGCTGCGTCTGGCGCGCATGGGTGCGGTGATCATGCCGGCCAATCCCGCCTTCTATCACCATCCGCAGCGCATCGACGATCTGATCGATTTCGTGGTCGCGCGGATTCTCGATCACCTGGACATCGCCCACGACCTGATGCCGCGTTGGGGTCAGGCGCCGGCGCCGAAGGACGGAGAGGACGCATGAAGTCGCTACCCCTGTTTCCGCTCACCACCGTACTGTTCCCCGGCGGGCTGCTGCCCTTGCGCATCTTCGAGACGCGCTACATCGACATGGTTCGGGAATGCATGCGGAACCGCATTGGCGGTTTCGTGGTGGTGGCCATTCGGGAAGGCCACGACACCTCGCCGGATGCCGACTTCGCCACCATCGGTACTCGCGCGGAAATCATCGATTGGGACCAGCGCCCGGATGGCCTGTTGGGTATTCTCGCCAGCGGTCAGGAGCGGGTGCGCGTGCAGTCCCATGAACGGCGAGCGGACGGTCTTCTGGTGGGTCGGATCGAGGCGATGGAGGAGTGGCCGGCGCTGGATCTGCCGTTGGAATACGCCTCGCTGGCAAAGCTGCTGGAACGCCTGCTCGACCAGCTGGGCACGCCCTGGTCGCATCTGGAACCCCAACTCGGGGATGCCGCCTGGGTGGTCGGCCGCCTGACCGAACTGTTACCGCTGGCTCTGGATCGCAAGCAGGCCCTGCTGGAGGAGGACGATCCGCTGGAACGCCTCCGCACCCTGCGTTCGCTGATGCTGGTGGAGCACAAGCCCTGACAACGGTGACGCCGGCTGGTATCGTCCGCCTATTCGATGCAGCGCAGGTCCGTCCGTAACCGGGCGGGGCCTCCAGGCGGACGGTCGCGGGATCGTGATCTCGAGGGGACTGCGGTCTCCAGCCCGCGGGTTTGACTGTCTTCCCCCTTTGCTACACTCAACAGGAGCTATAATGGCCGTTCAGGAATTGACGCAGGAAACCTTCGAAGCCGCGGTGACCGACAATGCCACCGTGATTGTCGACTTCTGGGCCCCATGGTGTGCGCCCTGCCGCGCCTTTGCGCCTACCTTCGAGAGCGCCTCGGAAAAACACCAGGACGTGGTCTTTGCCAAGGTGAATACCGAGGACCAGCAATCCATCGCCGCCGCCTTCCAGATCCGCTCCATTCCCACGCTGATGATCTTCCGCGAACAGGTGATTGTGTTCTCGCAGCCTGGCATGCTCAGTGCCGGACAGCTGGAAGACGTGCTGGAGAAGGTGAAGGCCCTGGACATGCAGCAGGTCCACGAGGACATCCGCAAGCAACAGCAGGGTTCCGGCGACGCGGGCACCTCCTGACCCGGTAGTCTTCCGCCCCCGGCGGCGCACATGTTGGGTGTGATGACCCAGATGGCGGCGCTGATCGCCTGCGGTGTGGCGTGGCGCCGCTGGAGTCCGGGCGGCGTCGAGGCCGCCGATGCCCGGCGTGTATTGACCACGCTGGTCTATTATCTATTGCTTCCCGCGCTGGTGCTGCAGGTGATGTGGACGGCGCCGCTCGGACTGGTTTCCGTACAGATTGCGGCGGTTGCCGCCTTGACGGTACTCGCCGGTCTGGGCTTGACCGGTCTGGCGCTGACCGTCCTCGCCGGCCGCGCCTACGCGCCCGGTCGGGCCACGATCGGCGCGATGCTGCTGGTGGCGGCGTGGCCGAATGCGATTTATCTCGGCCTGCCGATCCTGGACACCCTCTTCGGTGCCAGCGGCCGGGCCGTGGCGATTCAGTTCGACCTGTTCGGCGCCTTGCCGCTGTTGCTGACCGTGGGCGTGCTGATTGCCCGGCGTTTCGGGACGCACGATGCGCCCGGCCCCGGGGGGTGGGGCGGGGTGTTGCGCGGGGTCTTCCTGGTGCCTTCCATCTGGGCCGCGATGCTCGGTGCGACGATGAATCTCTCGGGAACGCCGATCCCGATCTGGGTGGAGGATGGCTTGGGCCGGCTCGCCCATGGCGTGACGCCGCTGATGCTGTTCTCGCTCGGCCTAGCCCTGATCTTCGATCGGTTTCGCACGCGTGATGTGCCGGCCCTGCTCGTAGTGAGCGTGATCCAGTTGTTGGCCGCACCGGTGGTCGCCTTGGTTCTGGTGGCTGCCGTCGGTCTGGATGGGGTACCCGGTATCGCGACCGTATTGGAGACCGCGATGCCGGCCATGGTGCTGGGTTTGGTCTTCTGCGACCGCTTCGGCCTGGATACCGGGTTCTACGCCGCGGCGGTGACCCTCACCACGGCCCTCTCTCTGGTGACCCTGCCGTTGTGGTTTGCGTTGTTGCAAACGATCCCCTTCCTGTGAGATCCCGGCCTGCGAGATCCCGGCCTGTGAGATCGCGGTCGCCCGGGCGGCGCGGGCGCGCGACCATCCACGAAGTCTGGGCGGGCCGTGCGTTCTAGCTTTCTTCGCCGAAGCGGTTGGCGACCAGCGCGCTCAGGGCCTCCAGCGCTTCTTCGGCGTCGGGCGCGCCCTCGGCGCGGACCTCGATGTCGGTGCCCTGGGCCGCCGCCAACATCATCACGCCCATGATGCTCTTGCCGTTCACCGAGCGCTCGTTGCGGGTTACGACGACATCGGCTTCGTACTCGCTCGCCAGCCGAACGAATTTTGCAGCGGCTCGGGCATGCAAGCCGAGTCGATTAACGATGGGAAGGACGCGTTGCGGCATCGAAGCACTCCTGGTCGCAGAGCAGGATGCCGTCATGCCCACCGCTGATCGCCTTGTTCACCACCTCGCTGAGCGGCAGGTGGCGGTAATTGAGCACCCGGACCAGCATCGGCAGATTGACCCCCGCAATCACCCGGCAGGAGGGATCCCGGGCCAATCGACTGGCCACATTGGCCGGTGTGGAGCCGAACATGTCGGTCAGGATCAGCACACCATCCCCGTCATCCAGGCTGCGCAGGCGGTCTCGGGCGCGGGCTTCCACCTGCTCCGGTTCATCCTGCTGGGACACCCCGAGAACCTCGCAGGCCTCCGGTCGCGCGCCCAGCATCGCGCCCGCGGTCTGGACCAGGGTTTCCCCCAGGTTCTGGTGGGTGATCAGTATCAGGCCGACGGACATCGCGTCACTCCGTGTCCATGGTGTGGTTGAGTTCCCGATGGCGAGTACCCACGGTGACATTTTCCGCGTTCTGCCAGTGCTTGGCCAGACGGTCGACCAGATACACCGAGCGATGACGGCCGCCGGTGCAGCCGATCGCCACGGTCAGATAGCTGCGGTGCCCCTGGCCGAAGCGGGGCAGCCAGGTGTGCAGGTGTTGCTGAATGCTGTCGAGCATTTCGGCCACGTCCGCATGACCCTCCAGAAAATCACGAACCGGTCGGTCCAGGCCGGTGCGATCGCGCAGCCCGAGTTCGTAGTGTGGATTGGGTAGGCACCGTACATCGAAAACGAAATCGGCGTCCACGGGCGCGCCGTATTTAAAGCCGAAGGACTGAAACAGCAACGACAGACGTTCCGAGCGCGGCGTCGCCAGACGGGTGCGCACGGTATGGGCGAGGTCATGCATGGACAACTGACTGCTGTCGATGCTGAGATCGGCGGCCGCGGCAATGGGTTCCAACCACTGGCGTTCCATCGCGATGGCCTCGACCAGGGGCAGTCCCTGACGGGCCAACGGATGCCGTCGGCGGGTGTGGTGGTAACGCCGCAGCAGGGCCTCGTCGGAGGAATGCAGAAAGACCACCTCCACCTGCAACGGCTTGGCGCGGAGGCGGGCGAGGGTGTCGGAAAAACCCTGCAGGGCCGTCCGACCGCTACGCACGTCGACGCCGACGGCGATCTGTCCGTCATTGCGATGACCCCCGGTGCGCAATTCCTCGATCAGCCCGTCGAGCAGGCCCAACGGCAGATTGTCCACACAAAAGAATCCGGCGTCCTCCAGGGTGTGCAGAGCCACGGTCTTGCCGGACCCGGACAGGCCGCTGACGAGCAAGAGCCGCATGTCAGGGGGTGTCATGGTCTGAATCCGAGGTGCGATCTGAGTGAGAGGGTATCGCGCAGGCGGGTTCGGGTCGGAACCCGGATGGTGTCGCAGCCGCTTCGATTCGATCGGACGGTGCTCCGCCGGATTCCTCGGCATTCAGCAGCATCTGCTGACGCAGGCGCTCGCGCAGGTCGTCACCGGCCGAATAGCCCTGCAGGTACAGCAGATGCGCGCGTACTGCAGCCTCGATCATCACCGCAATGTTGCGGCCGGGTGCGATGGCCAGGCTGACGGCGGGAATGTGCAGGCCGAGCACCTCGATTTCTCCGCGGCAGCCGTCCAGGCGATCATCGGGCAAGGCGGAGGGCTGGTCCCGGTCACGCAAGTCGATGATCAGGCGCAGGTGTTTGCCGCGCTTGATCGCGGAGTCACCATACATCGCGCGGATGTTCAGCACGCCGAGGCCGCGCACCTCGAGCAGATCCTGTAGCAGGGGTGGGCAGGTGCCCCGGATGATGTCCGGGGCGATTCGCGCCAATTCCGGCGCGTCGTCGGCAATCAGCCGGTGCCCTCGGCTGACCAATTCGAGGGCGACCTCGCTCTTGCCCACACTGGATTCGCCGCTGATCAGTACGCCGGTTTCAAGGATTGCCATATAGACGCCATGGCGCACCACCGATCGGGCCAGGCGCTGTTGCAGCACATAACGCAACAGGGCAACCAGTTCATGACTCCCCGCCGAGCTGCACAACACCACTGGGAGCGGGTTCGCGCCCTGCCTCGGTAGCCGTTTGAAGGGGCAGGTGCCCTCGGCGAAGATTGCCGCCACCGTTCCGCTGGCGGCAAGGTCCTGAATCAGTTGTTCACACTGGCTCGGTCCCAGAGTCTCGATATAGCGAGCCTCGAGCCGTCCGATCACCTGGATTCGGTTGGGCCGGATCCGGTTGAGGTGACCCGCCACCGGCAGATCGCTGTCGCCTGGGTCCTGGAGAATCCGCTTGTGCGCCTGTTCCTCGCCATGCACGTAGTGCAAATCGATGCGCGGCCCGAGGGCCGTGATCAGGTCGGCGAGGAGGACGCCTTCAGGCATCGTCAAAGGCCTGCATGGCGGCCTCGTAGAGCGTTTCGGTGTCGGTGGCACGGCGCAGGCGGGCGATGTTGTCCGGTTGCGAGAGACCGCGCGCGAGTTGAGCGAGCAGGTCCAGGTGCTCCCCGGTGGCGTCCTCGGGTACGACCAGTGCAATCAGGATGTCGACCGGTTCATGATCGATGGCATCGAAATCCACCCCGTTCTGCAAGCGCAGCAGGGCGATGCGCGGGGTATCGATCTCGGCCAGACGGCCATGGGGAATGGCGACCCCATGGCCGAGACCGGTGGAACCGAGCTTCTCCCGGGCCGAGAGGGCATCGAAGATCAGGTGCGCGGACAATTCGGCATTCAGGGAACCGTCGCTGGCCAGCCGTTCGCTGAGGACCTCCAGCGCGCGCTTCTTGCTCGTAATGTCGGCGTCCAGACACACTCGGTCCGGCGTGAGGAGCTCGTTGACGGGCATCGTTCAGGCGATCTGCTGACGGTTGCGCAACGCCCCCTCGGCGCGGTGGTGGTCCTTCATCTTCTCCTTGTGCTTGATCAGCTGCCGGTCCGTCTTGTCGATCAGGCCATCGATGGCGGCGTACATGTCCTCGTTGGTGGCATCGGCGTGGATCTGGTTGCCGCTGACCTGCAGGTTTGCCTCGGCCTTATTGTGGTTCTTTTCCACCGTGAGCACGACATGGATGTCGATCACCTGATCGAAGTGGCGTTCCAGGCGCTCGAACTTCTCCTCCACATAGCCACGCAGGGCATCGGTAATGTCGACATGATGACCGGTCAGATTGATTTGCATACTCACACTCCTTTCATTGGTGATCCGTCCAGGCTAGGACAGCCGTCGCCGTTCACTCGACGGCGGCAGTTGCATCGCCTCACGGTACTTGGCCACGGTGCGTCGGGCCACATTGATGCCCCGGTCTTCGAGGACCTGGGCAAGTCGGGAATCGCTCATCGGCCGGTGGGGCGGCTCTTCGCTGATCAGTTGCCGGATCATCGCACGAATTGCGGTGGCGGAGCATTCGCCGCCGTCGCTGGTGCCCACATGGCTGGAAAAGAAGTATTTGAACTCGAACAGGCCACGCGGCGTGTGCATGTATTTCTGCGTGGTCACGCGGGAGATGGTGGATTCGTGCATGCCCAGGGCCTCGGCGATGTCGCGCAGGATCAGGGGTTGCATGGCCACGTCGCCCTGTTCCAGAAATCCGGTCTGCCGCTCGACAATGGCACTGGCCACCCGCAACAGGGTCTCGTTGCGGCTGTGCAGGCTCTTCAGAAACCAGCGGGCCTCCTGCAGTTGATTGCGCATGAAGGTGCTGTCGCGAGTGTCGGTGACCTGGCGCACCATGCCGGCATACAGGCTGTTGATGCGGATGCGGGGGGCGATCTCCGGGTTCAGGTCGACCCGCCAGCCGGCGCCGTTGCCGCCATGGCGCACATAGACATCCGGGGTCACGTATTCGGGCGGTTGATCGCTGATCTGGCTGCCGGGGCGGGGATTCAGCGTGCGAATCAGCTCCATGGCGCGTGCCAGCGTGCCTTCGTCCAGGCCCAGGCTGCGCTGCAGGGCGCGAAAATCATGCCGGGCCAGATGCTCCATGCCGGTGTCGATCACCCGCAGGGCCGCGTCGCGCAGGGGTGTGTCCCGGCTCAATTGACGCAGCTGAATCAACAGACACTCGCGCAGATCGCGCGCACCGACCCCGATCGGGTCGCATTGCTGGATCCAGTGCAGCACAGCCTCCATTTCGTCGAGGGCGACGCGTTCGTCACCGCCGAGAATCGCCTGCAGGTCCTCGAGGTCGGTCTCCAGATAGCCGTCGGCATTGATGCTGTCGATCAGGATGGCGCCGATGCCTCGATCGGTCTCGTTCAGCGGGCTCAGGTGCAGTTGCCAGAGCAGGTGTTCATGCAGGCCGCCTTCGTTGCCTGCCTGGTTCTCGAAGGGGTCGCGATCGTCCACATCGCCCCCCTGTTGCCCGGTCCCGCCGCTGTAGTAGAGGTCTTCCCAGGTGTCGCCCTCGGCGGGTGTTTCCGCCACCACGGGCTCGGGCGCCTTTTCCTTTTCCTCGCCTTCGGGGTCGGGTGCCTCGTCGGCGGAATCGTCTTCGGCTACTTCGAGCATGGGGTTGCTGTCGAGCGCCTGTTGCACTTCCAGTTGCAGTTCCAGCGTGGAGAGCTGCAGGAGACGGATGGCCTGCTGCAGCTGGGGGGTCATGGTGAGGGTCTGACCCAGCTGCAGGTTCAGGGTCGACTTCAGCATGGCTGTTGTATCGATGCGACAGAAGCAGTCATAGTACGTATGGTACCGCCTTTACTCGCGATCGTGCAGCTTCTCATGGTCGTGATGGGCCCGCTCAGAGCCGGAAGTGCTCGCCCAGGTAGACCGTGCGCACCTGCGGGTTCGCCAGCAGTTCGGCGGGTGTGCCGGCGCTCAGCAGGCGACCCTCGCTGAGGATGTAGGCGCGGTCGCAGATGCCGAGCGTCTCCCGGACGTTGTGGTCGGAGATCAGGACGCCGATACCACGTTGTCTGAGGTGCGCTATGACCTCCTGGATCTCGACCACGGAGATCGGATCGACGCCGGCAAAGGGTTCGTCCAGGCAGATGAACTGCGGATTTCCGGCGAGTGCCCGGGCGATCTCCGCGCGGCGGCGTTCGCCGCCCGACAAGGCGATGCCTGGACTGTCGCGCACGGTTTCCAGCTGGAATTCCTCGATCAGCGCATCCCCAGTCTCACGGCGCCCCGCGGCATCGAGATCCGCCCGCATCTCCAGCACGGCCTGCAGGTTCTGCCAGACGCTCAGGCGCCGGAAGATGGAGGCCTCCTGGGGCAAATAACCGAGTCCGAGCCGTGCCCGCCGATGCACCGGCGCCCGGGTCACGTCATGGCCGGCCAGGTGGATTTGGCCGGCATCCGGCGGAACCAGACCGACCAGGATGTAGAAGCAGGTGGTCTTGCCGGCGCCGTTCGGTCCCAGCAGGCCCACCACCTCGCCGCGGTTCACATGGACGTCGGTATCCTTCAGCACGGTGCGTTTGCCGTAGCGCTTGGTCAGGCCGGTGCCACGCAGGCACGCGCCGTCATGGCGTGCGGTCGGCGTTTCGGCGCGGATCGTGCCCCCGGGTTCGGCGGCCGCGGATGGGCCTGCCATGCGGCTCATTCCGAGCGCGGCTGAATGGTGATCTCCACTCGCCGTTCAGGGCTGCCTTCGATCTGGATGATTTCCTGGGCGAGATCGTAGGTGATGCGGTCGCCGCGGGCATCTTCGGTCGCGGTGCGTACCCGGGCCTCGTCGAGCAGCACCAGAAGCTCGTCATCGAAACGATATTCCATTCGGCGCGCGGTGGCGATCCGCGGCTGCCCGGCCTCGTCGGGTGTCTCGACACGCACCGGATCGCCCTCGGCCTCCATCCGCGTGGGGCGCCGTTCCGGGGTATGGATGGTGATCCGGTCGGCGTGCAACGTCAGGTCGCCGCGGGTGACCACCACGTTGCCACTGTAGATGCCGACGCCGCGGCGTTCATCCATCTGCGCACTGTCGGCGCTGATCTGTACCGGCAGATCCGGTTGTGCCAGTGCGGGCACCGGGGCGCAGCAGGCGGCCACGGACAGCGCAATGCGCAGCCAAACGGTGCGGGCGCGTGGCCGCAACGGCCCCGAGGGCACGGGCAGGATCTGGGTCATGGCGGGGGTTCCTGGCTGGATTCTGGAGCATAGACGGTTCGGACGTCGTTTTTCAGTTCGAGGGTATCCGCGGGAATGTCGGCATGCAGGCCGGTGCCGCGCATGAACAAACCGGGCCGGATCAGGGTGGCCGGGGCGTCTGTCATCACCTGCCGGGTGTCGGTGGTAATCGTGACATCGGCCGTCTCGATCGCCATCGGTTCCTGTTCGGGTCCCGGAAGCTGCTCGCCCTGTGTGCTGCCGAGCAGGACCAGCCGGTACGCGGCCGGGTAGTGCACGGCAGCCGGGGCGCTCCAGATCCAGTCCACCTGGCCGTCGGTCAGCAGCGCCAGGCGCGGTTCGTCGGTGCGTTGCAGGTCGAGGGCATCGAATTGCTGCATGCGCTCGCCCTCCAGGATATGCGTAACCACGCCATTGTCATCGGTGATGCGCAGGGTAAAGACGGTGATGTCCAGGTCGGCCCCGTCTTCCAGCGCTGCGGCGGCCGTGGCCGCGAGCCCGAGGCCGAGGGCCAGCAGGGCGCCAACGAAGGGTCTGGCGGCCACCCTGCTGCGCCGCAGGGGTCGCGGTTGATCAGGACTCGAGGTACACACGCAGGAGCGCCTCGAGCTTCTGTTGCGCGGCCAGCAGGGTCTCGCAGACCTCGCGCACGGCCCCGTGACCGCCGGCGGCCCGGGTCTGCCAGTGCGCGTGTTCGACCACCAGCGGGTGGGCATCGGCGACGGCGATGCCCAGGCCGACCCGGCGCATTGCCGGCAGATCGACGATGTCGTCGCCGACGAAGGCCGCCTGTTCCGGTGCGAAGCCGGTCAGCGCCAGCAGCTCGACCATGGCCTCCTGTTTCCTGCGCCGCCCCTGCAGCACATGCTGCACGCCCAGGTCGCGCATGCGGTGGACGACCACCTCGGACTGGCGCCCGGTCAGGATCGCCACCTCCAGACCGCCATGCTGCGCCATCCGGATGCCATGGCCGTCGCGGCTGTTGAAGGCCTTGTACTGTTCACCCCCATCGCCGAGAAACAGGCTGCCGTCGGTCAACACGCCATCGACGTCCAGGACCAGCAGCCGGACCTGCCGCTGACGGGCGAGCAGCGTTTCCGGCATCAGCGCCATCAGGCCACCCCCGCGCGCAGCAGGTCGTGCATGTTGACCGCGCCCACCAGACGCCCCTCGGCGTCGACCACCGGCAGCGCGTTGATGCGGTGGCTCTCCATCTTCTCCAGGGCCTCGGCGGCCAGCCAGTCCGGCTGCGCAGTGAAGCCCTTGGGCGTCATCACCTCGCCGATGGTCGCGCGCTGGAGGTCCAGGCCGCGGTCCAGCGTGCGGCGCAGGTCGCCGTCGGTGAAGATGCCTTCGATCTGTCCGGCGTCGTCGCAGACCACGACCATGCCCAGGCCCTTGCGTGAAATCTCCACCAGTGCGTCTCCCAGTAAGGCGGCGGGCCGGATCCGCGGAATGGCCTCGCCGGTGCGCATGATATCGCCGATGTGAATCAGCAGTCGACGCCCCAGGCGGCCGCTCGGATGCGAGCGCGCGAAGTCCTCGGCGGTGAATCCCCGCGCGTCGAGCACCGCCACCGCGAGGGCATCGCCCATCGCGAGCGCCGCGGTGGTGCTGGAGGTCGGCGCCAGGCCCAGGGGGCAGGCCTCGCGCGCCACGCTGACGTCCAGATGCACGGTGGCCTCCAGCGCCAGTCGGGACGCCGGATTGCCGGTCATCGCGATCAGCGGAACGCCGAGGCGCCGGATAATCGGCAGCAGGATCAGCAATTCATCGGTGGCACCGGAATTGGACAGCGCAATCACCGCGTCATCGCGGGTGATCATGCCCAGGTCGCCATGGCTGGCCTCGCCCGGGTGCACGAAGAAGGCCGGGGTGCCGGTCGAGGCGAGGGTTGCGGCCAGCTTGCCGCCGATGTGGCCCGACTTGCCCATGCCGGTGACGACCACGCGGCCGCGGCACTCGAGCAGGTGCGTGCAGGCGGCCAGGAAGGCGTCGTCGATGCGCGAAGCCAGTGCGCTCACGGCCTCGGCCTCGATGGTCAGCACGGCCAGGGCCAGGTTGCGGGTGTTTTCCGGATTCAACTTCATGCGGCAGCAGTGAGTCCCAGGACGGTCAAATAGGCGGCGAACAGGGCCAGCAGCAGGCCCCCCTCCCAACGTTGCAGGCGGCCGGCCGTTCTGCGTCGACCGAACGCGAGGACGAAGAGCAGCACGGTCAGCCCGAGCATCATCGGATAATCCCGGATCAAGACGCCCGTTTCCAGTGCGCCCGGCGCCAGCAGCCCCGGGATGGCCAGCACGCACAGCAGGTTGAACAGGTTCGATCCGATGATGTTGCCGATCGCCAGTTCGTTCTCGCCCTTCCAGGCGGCGGTCAACGAGGTGGCCAGCTCCGGCAGACTGGTGCCGATCGCGACGATGCTCAGGCCGATGACCAGATCGCTGACGCCAAAGGCCTGGGCGATCACGATCGCGCCCCAGACCAGCCCATGGCTGCCGCCCAGCAGCAGCAGCAGTCCGAGGCCGAGCCAGAACGCGGCGCGCGGCGGCGCCATCGGTGCCGGAAGGGCCGTCTCGAGTTCGACGCCGAGTTCATCGGGTCGAATGCGGCCGCGCAGCCCCTGGGTGATCAGCCAGCCCATCACCAGGGCCAGTCCGATGAACAGCAGCAACCCGTCGGCGCGGCTCAATGTGCCGTCGAGCAGCAACAGCAGCGCCAAGGTGGTGGCCACCAGCAGGATCGGAAATTCCCGGCGCAGCAGGCTCGAGTGGATCAGCAGCGGCGCGATCAGCGCGCTGGCGCCGAGGACCAGCCCGATGTTGGCGATATTCGAGCCGATGGCATTGCCGATCGCGAGCCCCGGATTGCCTTGCAGGGCCGCGAAGATCGCGACCACGACCTCGGGCGCCGAGGTCCCGAAGGCGACGATGGTCAGGCCGATCAGCAGAGGCGTCACGCCCAGCCCACGGGCCAGCGCGGCGGCCCCGAGCACGAAACGATCGGCACCCCAGGTCAGTGCCGTCAGGCCGGCGACGACGGCGAGGAAGGCTAGCCACATCGGGAGCAGGGATCCACGGTCCAGGGGGCACCAAGTGTACGGCCTGTTCGCGCATTCTGTCTGCTACCATTGCGTCGGCACGTCCATACACGGACAAGAAAACACGGCCCGGCACACTACAGGCGAAGCCATGCATGCAGCAGAGCTCGACCGCCGTCTGCGTCTGGCAGCGGTGTACGACGTGTCCAGCCCGGCTTGGCAGGCCTTCTATCCGGAAGGCTTGCCGGAAGACTGGCGGCTGGCCTATTACGGACACTATTGGAAGGCCGTGCTCGTTGCGGCCGCCGACGGGATACCTGGACCCGTACGCACTAACGAACTGGCCGAGCTTTCCGCTGACTTTCGGGTGTATTTCGAGATGCCGGCGGTCGCCCCGGCGGACAGCGAGACGACCGCCTCGGCGTTGAGCGCGCAAATGGGCGATCGTCTGGGCGGCTTCCTGGTGTCGACCGCGACGCCTTGGCGGCCCGCCGGGATCCGTGCGGAGCAGCTCTTTTTGCCGCGGCCTGCTCCGGTCCTCGAGGGGATCCGTACGCTCCGGTGCTTCGGAAGCCCCGTCGCGATCATGCTGGTGTTGGAGCCGGAACCCGGCCTCGGGCTGAAGGCCTGGCGGGCCCTGCTGGAATCGCTGCGGGACCAAGTGCCGAATTCGAACATGCTGGTGTTTCTGCGCGCCGCCCCTCGGGAGATCGAAGATGCTGAGACAATCCTGCGCCTGACGGGTCTCGATCAACCGGGCGGTGGCTAGCGCGGCCGCAGGGTCGACAATGAGCCGCGGTGGGGGCGCCCGCCGCCGCCGTGACCCCGTTATAACCCGGTCGCCACCGGGGTGTGACCGCGTTCGCGGCCGGTTCCGCCGCGCGTTGTGGATCGGTCCCCGGTTGACGGGGTGTCGGAGCACTTCCAGACTGCATAACCCGGCGCATCAGGAGTGAATGGCACGTGCACAAGGTTTCCGTTGACGATTCACCCCATGTGGTAGTCGAAGACCTGGTTTTTCGGCGCGGATCGAAGCGCATCTTCGACGGGCTGTCGTTGACCGTGCCGCGTGGGCAGATCACCACCGTGATGGGGCCGAGCGGCAGCGGCAAGACGACCCTGCTGCGCCTGATCGGGGGGCAGTTGCGTCCTGATGGCGGCCGGGTCTGGGTCGACGGGCAGGAAGTGGCACGGTTGTCGAATCGTCGGCTGTTCGCGTTGCGCAAGCGTATGGGCATGCTGTTCCAGTCCGGTGCCCTGCTCACCGACATGAACGTCTTCGAAAACGTCGCGTTTCCGTTACGCGAGCACACCGACCTGCCCGAGGAACTGATTCGCAACCTGGTGCTGATGAAGCTCGAGGCGGTGGGTCTGCGCGGCGCACGCGACCTCAGTCCGGCCGAGCTGTCCGGGGGCATGGCCCGGCGCGTGGCCTTGGCACGGGCGATCGCGCTGGATCCCGACATGATCCTGTACGATGAGCCCTTCACCGGCCTCGATCCGATCACCATGGGCCAGATCGTCACGCTGATCCAGCGGACCAACCGCATCCTCGGACTGACCAGTGTCTTGGTCAGCCACGACGTCGAGGAGGCGATGGCGATCTCCGATCAGGTCGTGCTGATCGCGGATGGTCGGGTGATGGATTCCGGCACGGTCGAGGCGGTCCGGGAGCGGGCCTCGGCCTGGAGTGAGCAGTTCCTGAACGGCCGCCCGGATGGCCCGGTGCCGTTTCATTACCCCGGGTCGAGTTATCGCGACGACCTGTTGCGGTCGGCGGAACCGAAGCATGATTGATTTCGTCGCACGGTTGGGGCACTCGGGGCTGCGCTGGTTCGCAGTGCTGGGCCGGGCGTCAACCTTCCTGTTCCGGTTGCTGCTGGCCCTGGACGCGGTCGTGCGGCGCTTTGCGCTGGTCGTGGTCGAAGTGCATTCGATCGGCGTGCGGTCGCTGTTGATCATCGGCGTGTCGGGGCTGTTCGTCGGCATGGTGCTCGGCTACCAGGGCTATATCACACTGGTGCAGTTCGGTGCCGCCGAGGCCCTCGGCGGCATGGTGGCCCTGTCGCTGGTGCGTGAATTGGGGCCGGTGGTCACGGCGCTGCTGTTTGCCGGACGCGCGGGATCCGCGCTGACCGCCGAGATCGCGCTGATGAAGACGACCGAGCAGCTGTCGGCGCTGGAGATGATGGCGGTGGACCCCCACCGCCGGGTGTTCGTGCCGCGGTTCTTCGCCGGTGTGCTGTCGATGCCGCTGCTGGCCGCGCTGTTCAGCGCTGTCGGGGTCATGGGCGGCTACATCGTCGGCGTGGG
>PWGH01000255.1 GCA_003555285.1 Thioalkalivibrio sp. | reverse complement strand
GCCCGCGCCAGCGCGTGATCGACCCGGGCCAGGATCGGGCCGGGCCGGTCCTCGTCCCGGTACGGCGTGGCGCCGAAGTCGATGCGGATGGTGCCGTCGGCGGCGCTGCCGAGCGCGTCCTGCACCCGCTCGGTCACGGTGGTGGCAAAGGCCTCGGGTTCGGTCACGCCACCCCCAATCACCGCGAAATCGCTCCCGTTCAGCCGGCCGGCCACTCCGTACTCATTCTCCCGGGCCAGCGCGCGCAGCGTCTGCCCCAGCCGGATCAGCACGGCATCGAGCTCCTGGCGGCCCAGGTCCCGGTTCAGGATCGGCAGGTCCTGCACGCGCAGCAGCATCAACACGCCGGCCGCGCCCGCGTTGTTCGCACTCAGGGTCACCGCCAGCTGGGTCATGAAGTGGTCCCGAGTGAGCAGGCCGGTCACCGGGTCGTGTTGCAACCGCGCCTTCAATTCCTGCAGCCGGTTCGACTCCTCGGTCAGCATGGTCTTTACATGATGGGACAGGCGGTTCATCGCGCTGACCACGGCGCGAAATTCGAGGGTGTTGGGTTCCACAATGGTGATGAAGCGCCGTTGGCCGACCGCCTCGGCCTGCATTACCACGTCCTTCAGCGGGCGCACCGTTCGGCCGAGCAACCAACTGCCGGCCAGGCCGATCAGCAGGGCCCCGGCGGTAAAGATCAAGGCCAGTCGGAGGGTTCCCTGCCACAGCGCTTCATAGGCATAGCTGGTCTGGCTCTCGACGGTCAGCACCCCGTATTGCGACCAGCCGTCGCTGATGTGGGCGACCCCCGGATTCACATCGAAGGCCATCAGGCGCAGGAACCATCCGGGAACCCCTTGCGGGCGTACGCTGTTGACCCGTTCCTGGATCAGCTCGCCGCGCGGGTTCACCAGTCGAATGCTGCGGTAGTGCCCGGCGTCGAATTGCGCCGCAAGCGCCAGTTCGACCTGAGCCCCGTCCTTGGGCAGTTGGGTGATCGACAGGGCGAGCGAGGTGGCATTGTCGACGTTCTTCACGTGCAGCTGCTGCGCCAGGTATTTTTGCGCCGAGACCGTGCTCACTCCGATGCTGACCAACAACGACAGCAACATGACAAGCGCGATCGCAATCCAGAGTTGGGTTCTCAATGACATGGTCTTCGCTGCCTTTTCATGGGCCCGTTTCGATCGGGCGATTCAATTGGATGCCGTCGGCCTGCATGCGTTCGAGGACGCCGCGCCAGTTCGACAGCCTTGCGGTGGCGTCACCCGCCGAGGTCGTCGCACCGTCCGGCCACAGGCCCTGGCTGTTGAAGCTGAACACGGGGGTCAGGTCGTTGCGCCGGGAAGCGGGCCGGATCTCGGAAATCAGGTTGTCCAGGATCAGGGGCTCGGCGTCTTCCGTCGGGTAATAGCCGAGCACCATGTGGACCTCGGTGGCATTGCTCGCGATGGCGCCGAGCTGGGCATGTACATAAAAGAGTCGGAGGCGGGAATCCGGAATGCCGAGCTTGCGCAGGCTGGCGTACTTGGCGATCGCGTAGTCCTCGCAGTCACCGGCGGCCTTGCCCAGGGTCTCCAGCGGGGTGGACCAGTAATCGTTCTGTCCCCAGATCTCCTGATCGCTCGCATAGCGCACGTTGCGGTTGAAGAAGGCATTGATCAGTCGGATTTGCCGACGCTCGTCCCGCTCGGCCGCGTCGACCAACAGATCCCGCCATTCCTGCACGCGCCGGACGGCCTCGGGCCCATAACGCTCGTTGGCCAGGATCTGCAAGGCTGTGAAGTCGCTGACGCCCGCTTGAATCCCACCCAACAGGGTTGAAGCGATCAAGCAGAACGTCCCGATCGCCATTAGCCGCAGCGAGGCAAGAATGCGGTGCGATCGGGAACGGAGGGGCTGCACGAGGGGAGGCATCATGGGTTCGGGTCAGTGCCTGAGAATGGCCGATGCCGAGCGGGAATGCCAGCCAGGATAGGGGGTATCCCCCAGGGATGTTCCAGCCCCTGGGGTTTCGCGTTTCCCAGCCCGAGCTTCGCCCTGCGCGCACAAACCGGCTACACCGGGTGCTGCGCCCTGTGTTGCGCCTGTGGTGGCGGGTGCCGTGGTGTGCCGTGGGCTTTGCCACGATCGCCTGTGCATTCTAGTAAATAACGATTTGACGGTGTATTGTTCCCCAGTGGCTTTTTTGGTCTCACTGTATGGGGCAGGGTGTCGCGTCCTTGCATGTTTTTGCAGCCATGCGGTGGGCCAAGCCTTGCGCACCATGTTCATGACCCAACGAATGAGATCCAGACCATGCGGCCGATGCAACGAATCCTTGTTTCCTCTTTCCTGAGTGGGCTGATGCTGCTCGCGGCGGGCCCGGTTGCGGCGTCCACACCCCTTCCCGACCCCGTGCGGACGGCAATTCTCGAGGCGATCAATACCAATCCGGAGGTGCAGGAGCGGTGGCATGCCTTTCTGGCTGCCGAAGAGGGTCGCAAGGTCGCGCGCGGTCGGTATTTCCCGGAAATCGATATCCAGCTTTCCGCCGCCCGGCAATACCAGGAGAGCAGTGCCGAGGGACGGGTGAGCCGCGACCCCCTAAACGCGTCGGTGACCCTGAACCAGATGCTCTACGACGGCTTCTTTACCCGCAGCGATGTCGCCCGTCTCGGGCACGCGAAGATGGTTCGTTATTACGAATTCGTCGAGGCCGCGGAGCAGGCCGCGCTGGATGCGATCCGCGCCTATGCCGATGTCGAGCGGCACCGGGAACTGGTGCTGCTGGCGGAAGAAAACCACGACGCGCATCGGCGTTTGTATGATCAGGTTCTGGAGCTGACCGAAACGGGAGTCGGCCGTGGCGTCGATCTCGAGCAGGCGACCGGCCGCGTCGCCCTGGCGGAGTCGAATCTGCTGACCGAGATCTCCAACCTGCATGACGTCAGTGCCCGTTTTTTGCGCGTGGTGGGCCGGGTTCCTTCCGATGACTATGTCGACCTGATCGGGACACTGCCCACCGAGCTGATTCCCGCGACCGTCACCGAAGTCCAGATCGACGCGCTGGCCACCAACCCGGCGCTCTTTGCCGCCACCGAGAACATTCTCTCGGCCCAACAACAAGTGCGTGTCGGGCGGTCCTATAATCATCCGCGGCTGGATCTTCAGGTCCGCCATGGGCGGAACAATGCCCTGCAAACCGTGTTCATCGATGACGGCGAGCGTTGGACCACCGATACCAGTATCGGCCTGGTTTTGAACTTCAACCTGTTCCGGGGTTTGGCCGACCAGGCCCGGATCGGGCAGTTCGTCGAAGAGGCCAATGTGGCCCGGGACACGCGCGAGGTCGTGTGCCGCAACGTGCGCCAGGAGGTCACCATCGCCTTCAACGACGTTGCGGTGCTGGACGAGCAATTGACCTATCTGGATCAGCATCAGCTGTCTATGGACCGCGTGCGCACCGCCTACCTGCAGCAGTTCGGTATCGGCCAGCGGAACCTGTTGGATCTGTTGGATACGGAGAACGAATACTTCCAGGCGCGGCGCGCCTTCGTGAACGGTCAGTTCGATCGGGAGTTCGCCACTGCTCGAACCCTGGCCGGTCAGGGCCGCCTCCTGCAGGCCCTGGATGTGATGCGTGATGAGATGCCGGAGATCGCTACCGTCACGACCCTCGATCCGGCCGCCATCTGCCCGCCGATCCCGGTCACGAACGCGCAGCGGGCCATGGCGCCGGTTCCGGCCCCGCAGTTCACCACCACCACGCTGGGTGCCGATACCCTGTTCGACTTCGACAGTGCGACCTTGCGTCCCGAGGGTCGGGCCACCTTGCGCGGTTTGGCCGCTGAGCTGACGGCGGCGGATGCAACCTATACCTCCGTGTTGGTGGAAGGCCATACCTGCACCATCGGTCCCGCCGCCTATAACCAGGATTTGTCTACACGGCGCGCCCAGAGTGTGGTCGATTACTTTGTGGAACAGGGTGTCCGCCGGGACGCCATCCGCATGGTCGGGCATGGCGAGGACCGCCCAGCGGCCGACAACACCACCCGCGAAGGCCGCATCCAGAACCGCCGCGTGGAAGTGACCACCGACCTGCGCACGGGCGCACGCACGGTGCGCGCTGAGTAAAGGTGGTCGTTATCGCGCACGAAGCGCGGTCCTAACGCACGCAGCGCGTTAGGACCGCTGGCGGGCCCGAAGGGCGAGCGGAGCGGGTCATCCAGGCGGCGTCGGCCAGAACAACGTATCGATCGACCCGTCCCTGCTGTCCTCGCGATGACGGGTCACGAGGTCGTGTGGGTCCACACGCCGTCCCAATCTTCGGGTGGCGCGCGCATCCGGAGAGCCTCCAGGCGTTCCCGATACATCCGATACAAGGGGTCGCCCGGGCGTTCGGCCTCCATGGTGCGAATTCGTTGCTCGGCTTCGGTAAAACGCCCGGCGGTATAGTCCGCGATCGCGCGCTGATGGTCCGCCAGCCAGTCGAACACCGGCTTGGGCAGGGTGTCGCGGGGACCCAGCGGTTCGAGAATGGTCAGCGGCGCGGTGCGGCCCTTCACCCGCACGCGATCAATGTGGCGAAAGGCCCATTCCGGGACCTGGGCCGCCGTGCATTCGCTGACGATGATCCCGATGCCATAAAAGCGGGTGAGCTTCTCGAGGCGGGCGCCGATGTTTACCGGGTCGCCCATCACCGAGTAGGCCATGCGAAAGCTCGACCCCATGTTGCCCACACTCATCACGCCGCTGTTCAGGCCGATCCCCATCACCAGTGGCGGCTGGCCTTCGGCCTCCAACTCCCGGTTCAGTGCGGCGAGCGCTGTGCGCATCGCAAAGCTGCCCTCCAGGGCATGGCGGGCATGTTCGGCGTCGCGCAGCGGCGCGCCCCAGAAGGCCATGATCGCATCGCCCATGTACTTGTCGATGGTGCCGCGGCGCTCGTGGATGGCCTCGGTCAACGGCGTCAACAGGCGGTTCATCACCTGCGTGAGTGCCTGCGGTTCCAGATTTTCCGCGAAGCGGGTGAAGCCCTGCATGTCCGAGAACAGCACCGTCATCTCGCGGGCCTCCCCCTGCAGGCCGAAGCTCTGGCCACTGTGCACCATATCCTGAACCAGTTCCGGCGGAATATATTGCCCGAACCGCGCGGTCACCCAGTGCTTCTGTTGACTCTCGCGCAGAAGATTCATGCTCAGCTGCCAGAGTGTCTGGCCGGCGACCAGCAGCAGACCAGAGGCCAGCGGCAGGACCCAACCCGCATGCCAGGCCCACAGATTTCCGGCGATCAGGCCCGCCAATAACAGGGCGCTGGCGAGCATCAGCAGCGGCGCTTTCAGCAGCGGAAAGATCAGAATCATCAACAGGCCGACGGCTATCAGGGTGATGATCTCGCCCGCCACGATGAACGCGGGTGCGGCCAGGAAGCGCTGATGCAGCATGCCGGCGAGCAGCGACAGGTTGATTTCGGCTCCGGGGTACACGCCACCCACCGGCGTCGCGCGCAGATCCATCAGGCCGGGCGCGGTGGATCCCAGCAGCACGGTGGCCCCGGCCAGGGTGGCCGGATTCGCGGTGCCATTGAGGACATCGGCGGCGGAGATGGTGGAAAATTGCCCGCGCGGGCCGAACCACGGGACCAGGGCCGCCCCCCGGGCATCGACCGGGATGCGAAAACCGCCCACGTCCAGGGCCTCGAGTTGCGCCAGACCGCCCCCCTCGCTCACCTCGATTTCAAGGGCAGGGTGGCCGAGCAGGCTCATCAACATCGCCAGGGACAGGCTGGGATAGACCGCGTCCTCCCAGATCTGGAGCAGGGCCACACGGCGCACCACGCCGTCGTCGTCGACGAAGGGGTTGTCGAAGAAGCCGCCAGAAAGGGCCGCCTGCTGCAGCGGGTGCAGGTTGGCGGTGTGGCGTTCGGGCCGGGGTAGCGGTATCCGGCTCAGGGCTAAGGTCGGTCTCTCCAGTTCGGCCGCAGGGGGCAGCAGGCCTACGGATGGCGGGTCTGCGGGGCCGATGCGGGACTGGAAATAGTAGCCGAGCACGACCGGGTGGCGCGCAAGAACGCTCGCGAGTTCCTGATCGCCGTCGATCGGTGTGCTGGCCCCGGCCAGCACCGGGTACTGTTGCACCAGTTCGGGCCAGAGTGCGTGTAACGGATTGTGCTCGGGTTCGGCAAAGACCACGTCGATGCCGAGCAGGGCGACGTGGTAGTCCTCGAACAACCGTTCGATCAACTCGGCGATGCGCGTGCGCGGCCATGTCCATTGCCCCAGTTCGAAGAGGCTGCGTTCGTCGATATCGATCAGGATCAAGGCGGGGTCGCCGGCAAAAGGCAAGGTTGCGCGAACCCGTAGATCATAAGTGACCCACTCGAGCCGTTCCAGGGTCGGCACCTCGATCCAGCCCAGGGGTGGGGCTAGCAGCAGGAGCAGTATGGCGAGGCCTCCGAAGAACTGAAGCCCGCGTAAGCGGCCGGCCTTGATAGGATTCCAGCGATCATGGTTTGCTGGTGGCGGCATGGATGGAAGGCTCCTCCGAACTCGATGCCCTCAGTGTAGGGTATTCAGGGTTTTAAGGGCGCTTCAGGGCGCGCGGCCCTGGTCAATTTTTAATCACTCGTTCCGGGTTCGCTTTTGCCAAGGTACCTTGCCTTGCTAGGATCCCGTGCCGTCGAGGTCGGATCACCCGGAGCCGCGCTGGGTTCTTGGGGGAGCGCTGCACGCCGCGCTTGACCAGCCTTGGCAAGCGAAAGATACTGACGTTGGTTCATTGGCGCCCCATGGGGTTCGATGGCGCGAAGGCGTGCAAGATTGTCTGCCGCCGTCGCATTCGGCCCCACCCGGCGCAACACGGGCGCGTAGGCGTCCGTTGGTTCTGCCGGCGTGCCGAGGCGGTCGTTGTGTTATTGCAATCATTACCAGGAGCGTATTCGAATGTTTGCTTTTTTGAGGTTTGAACGGGTCACGATGGCCGTTGGATCGGTCACGCCCGATCTACATCGCGAGGATTCGGTGGTGGTTGCAGGACGGGATGCCAGTCAACAGGCATTCAGGACTCCGGCTTTTCTTGTCGGCCTCGTGATGGCCTTGAGCAGCGGACCGCTGCTGGCCACGGCACCGGCCGGTGAGGTGGTGTTCACGCATGGCGAGGTGCGTCTGTATGCGGCAGACAATGACGCACGTCCGGCACATCCCGGGGCCGAGATCTTTGCTGGCGATACGCTGCAAACGGGACCCGCGAGCAGCGTACGCATTCGCTTCACCGATGGCGGCAATACCGCCGTGCGCCCCAATTCGGAGTACCGGATCGACGATTACCACTTCGATACCGCGAACGCCGGCGGCTCGCGCTCGAGTTCGGAACTGGTCCGCGGCAGCCTGCGCGTCATCACCGGCGCCATCGCCGACCATTCGCCGGCCAATGTCCGGTACGACACGCCGGTCGCGACCATGGGCCTGCGCGGGACCACCTTCCAGTTGCTGCACGTCGACGGCGACGGGCATGCGGTACTGGACGGGAGCGGCAATTTGATAATGGATTCCAGCGGCCAAGGTGTGGCCCCCGCCGCGGGGGTGCGTACCGTCGAGGCCGGAACCTATCTGAAGACCGAGAGCGGTGAGGTTTCGATGACCACCGCGGCCGGGACCCGCAACGTCGCGCCCGGTCTGCCCGCCTATGCCGCGAGTGCCGATGACGAACCGGTCCTGCGTTCCGATGCCGACGCTTTCTTCCCTGCGCCGGAGGCCGACCTCGAGACCGATCCCTTGCGTATGGCGGTCGTTCAGGCGATCAATACCAACCCTGAGGTGCAGGAACGGTGGCACGCCTACCTCGCCGCTGAAGAGGGCCGCAACGTCGCGCGTGGCGGCTATTTCCCGGAGATCGACCTCCAGCTCTTCGCCGGTCGTCAGTACCAGGAAAGCAGCGAGCGCGGTCGCCTGAGCCGTGATCCCCTGCGCGCCACGCTGACCCTCAATCAAATGCTCTACGACGGTTTCCTGACCCGCAGCGAGGTGGCTCGTCTGGGTCATGCGCAGATGGTTCGCTACTACGAACTGCTGGGCACCTCGGAACAAGTTGCACTGGAGGCGATCCGCGCCTATGCCGATGTCGAACGCTACCGTGAACTGGTGGCCCTGGCCGAAGAAAACCACGCCGCCCACCGGGGCCTGTACAATCAGGTGCTCGAACTGGTCGAAACGGGCGTCGGGCGCGGGGTGGATCTCGAACAGGCCACCGGCCGGCTGGCCCTCGCGGAAGCGAACCTGCTGACCGAAATCTCCAACCTCCACGACGTCTCCGCACGCTTCCTGCGGGTGGTGGGGCGCACGCCTTCCGAGGACTTCGTCGAAATCATCGGTGCGCTGCCCGAGGAGATGCTGCCGGAGACGATCGATCAGGCGGTGGTTCAGGCGCTGGCGTCGAATCCGGCAATGTTCGCCGCGGTCGAGGGCGTTTCTTCAGCACGCGAACAGGTTGGGGTTGCACGCTCCAACTACCACCCTCAACTCAACTTCCAGGCCCGGCAGAGCCGGGACAACGCCCTGCAGACGGAGTTTGGGGCGGACAACGATCGCTGGGTGACCGATACCCAATTCGGCGTGACGCTGGACTTCAATCTCTTCCGGGGCTTTTCGGACCAGGCGCGCATCGCGCAGTTCACCGAGCAGACGAATGCAGCCGAACAGGGTCAGGAGAACGCGTGCCGCACCATCCGCCAGGACGTCGCCACCGCCTTCAACGATGTGCAGGTGTTGGACGAGCGTCTGGTGTATCTGGATCAGCATCAACTCTCGAGCGATCGGGTACGTACTGCTTACCTGCAGCAGTTCAACATCGGTCAGCGCACCTTGCTGGACCTGCTCGACACCGAAAACGAGCTCTTCGAGGCCCGGCGCGCCTATGTCAATGGTCAGTTCGATCGCGAGGTGGCGACCGCACGCACGCTGGCCGGCATGGGCCACCTGCTGCCGGCATTGAAGATGACACGCGAAGGCCTGCCTGTGATCGAGGACGCGACCCGGATCGACCCGGATCAGATCTGCCCGCCGCTCGCTCCTCGCGTGGTCGAAGTGGAGCGCAACAGCCTGTTCCGCTGAGCCTTGGTGCCGGGTCTGAGGACCCGGCGTGCCGTGCACCGGAGGCCCTGCCTTGGTGTGCGGTGTTTGACGCCGAGCACTCGGCGGGCTAGCTTTTGCTCGGGAGCCTCGGCGCCAAGCCTTCCTTATTGGGCATGTCGAGAGGGAGTGCACGCAGCTTACAAGACGCAGCTTGCAAGAACGTAGCCTGCAGGAACCTGGCTTGTAAGTTTGGGCCGCCCGCCGGCCCGGCGCAGCACTGGATGGCTGACGCCCCTTGCGGAACGCGCCGTCAGCCGCACGGACTTCGGATCGCCGCCGGCGATCCGCATCACCAGCACAGGAGTGACGCATGCAACGATACGTTTGGACTACCCGGAAGCTTCTGGTCGGTACCGCGCTGCTGTTCGGCCTGACCACTGCCGCCAGCGTGCAGGCCTTCGACGACGCCGAGGCCACGATCGACTACCGCCAGGGCGTGATGGCCGCGATCGGCGGCAACATGGCCTCCATTGCCGCCATTGTGATGGACCGCGCCGACTACCGCGATAATCTGGCCACGCATGTCCGCTTCATCGTGGACCTGACCGAGGACATCCCGGCCATGTTCCCGGAGGGTTCGGACTTTGGCGAGACCGACGCGCTGCCGTCGATTTGGGAAGATCCCGAGACCTACGCCGAAAAGAGCCGCGCGAACCATGAGGCGGCGGTGGCCCTCCAAGAGGCCGTCGAGACGGGTGACGATGCGGCGATTGCGGCAGGCTTTCGTGATCTGGGGCAGTCCTGCCGTTCGTGTCACGAAGACTTCCGGCACCGCGACTGAGGCCTGACGCCGTCGTGGCACGGCCCGGATCCAGGGCTTGGCGACGCCGCCTCATCACGGGGCTGCTCCAAGGCCTTGTGCCCCTCCTCGTCGGAATGGCCCCTGCCAGTGCATCGGCAGGGGCCGAGGGCGCTGAGGACGCGGCCCCTGCCGAAGCACTGGCAGGGGCCGAGGGGGCGGCTGATCGACTGCAGCAAGGGGCGTACCTGTTGCGGGCCGGTGGCTGCGTCTCCTGCCACACGGAAGACCGCGACGATGCGCCGTTCCTGGCCGGGGGGCGGGCCATAGAGAGTCCTTTCGGCACCTTCTACGGCAGCAATATCACCCCCGATCCGGAGACCGGCATCGGTGGCTGGACCGAAGAGGACTTCGTTCGGGCCCTGCGCCATGGCCGAAGCCCGGCCGGGGACCACTACTACCCCGTTTTTCCCTACACGGCGTTCACCCGGATGCGCCGCGAGGACATCAGCGCGCTCTGGGCCTATCTGCAAACGGTCGAGCCGGTCCATCAACCCGCCCCGGCTCATGAGCTGGCCTGGTACGTGCGCTTCCGGCCGGCCCTGCGGATCTGGAAGCTGCTGCATTTTCGCTCCACCGAATTCGAACCGCGGCCGGAGGCCTCCGAAGCGTGGAATCGGGGCGCCTACCTGTCGCAGGCGCTGGCCCATTGCGCCGAGTGCCACACCCCCCGCACCCGGACCGGCGGTCTGGATCCGCACCTGCGGTATGCCGGGGCCCGCATGCCGGGTGGTGGGGTCGCCCCCAATATCACGCCCGACCGGGAGACTGGGATCGGCCGCTGGCGGGGCGCGCACCTGGTGCGCTACCTGGATTTCGGGATGGACCCCGCGGGCGATTTCGCCGGCGGTGCGATGGCCGACGTGATCCAGGAAGGCACCAGCCACCTGAGCGACGCCGATCGCCGCGCGCTCGCCGTCTACCTGCTGGCGCTCGACCCGATCCACCACGAGGTCCCGCAGGCCGAATAGCTGGCCGTATGGCTCCGTGACGGTGGCGGCCGGCAAGATCATGGGTGAGTCGTTGCACTTCACCCGCCCTAGGTCCACTGCGCCTTTGTGCCTTCCCCCGCCGGTCAGGGATTGGTGGGGGATCGGGGTCCAGTGGTTGCTTTACCGGATCCCGATGGGGGTGCTGGTTGGGGGTCCGATGACGCCTTTGAGTTCTCCGGGGTGTCCTGGCTCCGCGGCCTCAGCACCGGGACCGGGTCGACCCGGAACAACAGGAGTGCCGCCAGCACGCCAGCGAAAGCCCCGAACAGGTGATACTCGAAGGAGATGCCCGGCGCCCGCGGGAAAATGCCGGCGGCCATGCTGCCAAAGAGCACGAAGACCAGCAGCGCCAGGATGAGGGAGAGCGCGTCGCGACGCAGCAGGGCGACGGTCAACACAAAGAACAGCAGGCCGTGGTTCACGCCACTGATGCCGATGTGAAAACTATCGCGTGCGAAGAGCCACACGCCGACACCGCTGACCACCCAGATCAGCGGCACGGCAAAGCGGGTGGCGCGCGGATAACCATAGAGGGCGATCAACCCGAGCCCGAGCAGGGCCGGTGTGTTGGCCATCAGGTGGCTCCAGGAGTCGTGAATCAGCGGCGCGGTCATGATGCCGGGCAGTCCGATCCATGTGCGGGGCAAGACCCCCAGCCAAACCCAGGTCGTGCCGCTCGCAGCCTGCAGTGCGGTCAGTATCCAGAGCACACCCACGCCGGCAAAGGTGCCCAGCAACGCCCGTTGCAGGCGCTCGGCGGGCCGCAGCATTGCCGGGCGGGAAGGGTCGCTCATCGCTCGGACCATAGGCCCGTGCTTGGGTTTGGGCAAGACGGGTTTCTACTGCTGCTTGATTCCTGCCGCGCCGCGTGTTCCGCTGATGCCGAGGGGAAGTTGTTGATGGTGGTGTGTGGCAGCAGAAAGAATAGCGTAGGTGGGCGATCAAACGGTTCCCATCCACGGAACCGATGGGAAATCAGTAGATGATCGATGCAATCAGAACCCGAACGATGAACGGAAGCGGCAACGGTATTGAAAGTGCCACTGCCGCCCAGGGCGGACGCTGGCAACGGTTGTGCACGGCGGTGTGGCTGGTGCTGCTGATTCTCCTGGTGACCGGTTGCGGCGGAGGTGGTTCATCCCAGCCTCCCGCAACCTATACCCTGTCCGGAAGCATTCAGCCGGATGCCTTGAACCGCGTCGACTCCGACACCAATGACCCGGAGACTCTGGCGATCCGCAACAATCATCCCGATCAGGCGCAGCGTGTACTGACGCCGGCAATCATCGGCGGCTTCGTCGCGGCACCGGGAACCGCCAGTCGTTTCGGAGACGCTGGCGATGAATGGGATGTCTACGAAGTCGAATTGCTGGAAGGTCAGCAGATCGTGCTGGAATTCCCCGATCCGGTCGTGGCGGATCTGGACCTCTATCTGCTGGATGGCGACGGCAGGCTGCTGGATTCCTCGCTGAGCGAGGAGCACGCCGTCGAATCACTGATTGTACCCCAAAATGGCCTGTACTTCGTTGCGGTTCATGCCTTTGAGGGCCGTTCGAATTACGGCCTTCGCATCGAGGCGGTCGGTTCCGGCGCATTACAGACACGCCGCGCGCCACGGGTATCGGATGCCTTCGTGCCCGGCGAGGCCATCGGTCGAACCCATCCTGCATCCCCGGAGCGCAACGCGGCGCGCCTGGGCCAATCGAAGTCGGGTGATCCGGGCGTGGATAGTGCCATGGTACTGGAAGCCATGGGTGTGGAGGTTTTGGCCGGTGGTTTGCATCGCGAACAGCTGTGGCGCTTACCCGAGGTCGGGCGATTGGGGATCGCGGACCATCGGACTGCGTTGGCCCGACCATGGCTCGAACCGCATCTGCGCGAACGCTACCAGACGCTGATCGCGCTCAAGGTCCTGGCCAAGCGGCCGGAGGTGGATGCCGTCTCGCCCAATTTCCATGTCTCGCCCCAACAACTCCCGCCGGATGATCCGCTGCTGGGTTTTCAGTGGTATCACGCCAATATCGACCTACCCGAGGCCTGGGCAATCAGCACCGGACTTCCGCCGGATCAGGAGGTGGTCATCGCCGTGGTCGATACGGGTGTCTTTCTGGACCACGAGGATCTGGCGGCTCAATTGCTTTCCGGACACGATTTCATCACCAACAGCCCGACGGGGGACGATCCCGGCGATAATCCGGAGCCGGGGCGCAGTTCCTGGCACGGCAGCCATGTGGCGGGGACGGCCGCCGCGACCACGAATAATGAGACGGGCGTCGCCGGTGTGTCCTGGGGTGCTCGGATCCTCCCGGTGCGGACCTTGGGCGAGGGCGGGGGCACCCTCTACGATACCCTGCAGGGTATCCGTTATGCGGCAGGCCTGCCCAACGACTATGACCTCACGCCGGTCCGTCGGGCCGATGTGATCAATCTCAGCCTGGGCGGCGGTACCTTTTCCACGATCCAGGCCGACCTGTATCAGCAGATTCGCGAACTCGGCATTTTTGTGATCGCGGCAGCGGGCAACAGCGGAGAACGGAATATCATTTTTCCGGCGGGCTATGACGCCGTGTTCGCGGTCGGAGCCACCGATGCGATCAACCGGCGTGCGCCCTACAGCAATTATGGCGACGCGTTGGATTGGGTTGCCCCGGGGGGTGATATGCGCTTTGACCGTACCGGAGATGGCTTTCCCGACGGTATCCTCAGCACCGTCGCCGACGATCTCAGCGGCACCCGTCGCTCGAGCTACAGCTTCTATCAGGGCACTTCCATGGCTACGGCGGTGTCCTCGGGTGTGGTCGCGCTGGCGCGGGCCAACGACCCCACGCTTACGCCGGACGCGTTGGCCGGGTTTTTGGAGGCGGGTCTTCTGACCGACGACCTGGGGCCGGCGGGTTGGGACGAGCAGACCGGGTGGGGCCAGATCAATGCCCTGAAGGTGTTGACGGTGGTTCGTGATGGCAATGGGACGCCCGATGCGCCCAGGCTGTCGGTATCGCCGCAGCGACTGGACTTTGGATTCACGGAGTCGGAACTGGAGATCGCACTGCGCAATTCCGGGGGCGGCACGCTCCGTGTGACCGCCATCGATGCGCCCGCGCCCTGGCTCTCGGTTGCTGCGAACGACGACGTGGACGCCAATGGATTGGGTACCTATCGAGTCATGGTGGAACGCCAAGGCCTGACCTTCGGCGACCATGTGGATTCGATCCGCGTGCGAACCGACACCGGTGGGGATCGTGACATTCCGGTCACGCTGCGGGTGGCGGAATCCGACTTGACCATTGACACTGTCGGACGCATCTATGTGACGCTGATCGATGCGAACCGCACGATCGTCGCACAACAGGGCTTGAATCCGGAGGCAGGCATCTACCAGTACCGTTTCGACGGGATCCCCGAGGGCGAGTACCGAATCCTGGCAGGCTCGGATATGAACGACGATCGTCGAATCTGCGATCCAGGTGAGGCTTGTGGAGCCTATCCCACGCTGTTCTTGTTCGAACGTATACAGGTGGATCGCGACCGAGCGGATCTGAATTTTTCGGTGGGCTTTCGCAGCCAACCGGGTCTAGCGATCGCCACCGAGCGTTTCGTGCCCGAGCCGAGGTCCGTAGCGCCGGGACCGGAGCTTCGTTGAGGGTGGTCGGGACTCCGGATCCCCCGGTCGCAAAGGAATTGAACCGTCGACCTGGAAAGTCAGCCTTTCGAATTGGGAGCCAATCGTTCATACTCTTCCGGCTATGCGCCGCTGGCGCCATCGTGGGTTAGACTAGGTTTGACCTAGATCGCCCGAAGCGGGCGAGGAAGGGGGAGTGCCCCCGGAGCCCGCCAAGACGGTGCTCGGCACTCGGGTGCCGTGCATGGCCGCCACACGGGACGGCCCATTCGCCGGTGGTTTGAATCACCGCGCATCCCGTGACCATATGGAACCGCAGAGCCGGCCAACGGCGGCCCGCGCGTGATGCCGTGAACCCGCTGCTGTTGACTGACCGCAGCCAGGGTGCTGCGCGTGCCCACGAGACCGCCGATCGTCTAATCCAGGATCGGTTTTGATCATCTGAAGGAGAACACGTCGTAATGAACGAACCTCAAGCAGCCCCTCCGCAAGCCGTCTCTCCGCGTCGGCGGATGCAGGAATTGCAGGCGATACCGGATAGCAAGCGCACCGAGGCGGAGTGGGAGGAATTGAACGAACTCGAGATCTCGCTGGCGTCGGTGAACCAGAACGTCGAGGGCGATAAGGGCCCGCGCCAGAATGCGCCTTCCGGTGGCGGTGGCGGTGGCGGCGGTGGTGGCGGTGAATC